>JBOHWA010000914.1:0-3829 GCA_050735855.1 Binatia bacterium | reverse complement strand
CTCCAGGGGCTCGCAAGTGGGCGGGCCGACGCGAGCACGGCGCCCGACGGGCCCTTGGGCTTGCTACACGGCTCGCGTCATTGGAGATTGGGGCGATGGGAATTGCACCCCTCGTGGCGCAGGCGGTGGTGATGAGCGCGGTCGCGCTCGCGGTGGCGCGCGTATCGGTCGCCGGGATGTCGCCGGGCTGCAGCGGCGATTGTGGCGGCGACGGGGTCGTCAGCATCGCCGACCTGGTGGCCGGCGTGGGCATCGCGCTCGACCATCAGCCGGCGCTCACCTGCCCGGCGATGGACGCCAACGGCGACAACGCGGTCAGCATCACCGAGCTGATCGCCGCCGTGGGTGCGGCGCTCAACGGCTGTCCGGCGACGCCGACCGCGCCGACCGCGCCGGTACCGACCGAGACGCCGCCCGCGCCGCCCAGTGCGAGCCCGACCGAGACGGCCACCGGCGCGCCGCCGACGACGGTGGTGCCGCCGAGCCCCACCCCGACCAATACGCCGATCGTCCCCACCCCGGGCGATTTCTGCGCCCTGCCCGGCTCGCTGCAGTTCACCGCGGTCGGTCCGAACCTTGTCCCCGGCGCCCCCGCGGGAACGCCCGACCTCGGCTTCCTCTCCCTGCCGGTCGGCTTCTGCGTCCACCACTTCGCCAACGTCGGCAACACCCGCCAGCTGCGCTTCGCGCCGAGCGGCGAGCTGTTCGTCGCCTCGCCGACCAAGTTCACCACCGGCAATGGGCAGCGCGGCCAGGCCGCCATCGTCGTGCTTGCCGACGACGATGCGAACGGCTTCGCCGACGCGCCGACGACCTTCCTCGCCAACCTCCCGGCGACCGCCGGCATGGTCTTCACCGGCGGCTACCTCTACTACCAGGACAACACCCACATCCGCCGCGTGCCCTACAGCCCCGGCCAGCGCACGGCGATGGGCGCGAGCGAGGATGTGGTCGCCATCGAGCACTACACGTCGTTCCTGCACTGGCCGAAGCCGCTCGACGTCGCCGACGATGGCACCATCTACGTCGGCAACGGCGGCGACGAAGGCGAGCCGTGCAACGTCGCCAACCGCCCCTTCACCGGCGGCATCCTCGCCATCGACGGCACGCCGGGCGGGGCGCAGATCGCCAAGGGCTTCCGCAACCCCATCTCCCTGCGCTGCCTGCGCGGCCGCAACCTCTGCTTCGCCATCGAGCTGGCGCGCGACTACTCCAACGCCCAGGGCGGGCGCGAGAAGCTGCTGCCCATCCGCGCCGGCGACGACTGGGGCTTTCCGTGCTGCGCCACCAAGGATCGGGCCTACTCCGATCTGCGCAACCCGGTGCCCGACTGTTCGGGCGTCTCGGCGGAGATCGACTCCTTCTACATCGGCCACACGCCCTTCGATCTCGACTACGTCACCAGTGCCTGGCCGGAGCCGTGGAATCATCGCGCCTACGTGCCGCTGCACGGCGTCTTCGGCAGCTGGTCGGGCGCGCGCGTGGTCGGCATCGAGCTCGACGAGATGACCGGCTACGTCCTGCCCGGATCGGATCTGCCCGGCACGCCGAAAGGTGCCATGGCCGACTTCGCCACGGGATGGGACGACGGCAGCATGTCGCACGGTCGCCCCGCCGTGGTCGCGGTCTCGGCCGACGGCCGCCTCTTCCTCGGCAACGACAACACCGGTGACATCATCTGGATCGCGCCGATGAGCCTCTCCGCGCCGTGATCCGGTAGTACGGCCTCCGGCCCGTCCGTGGTCCGGTAGCGCGGGCCTCCGTGCCCGTCTGGGGTCCGTCCGCGGAGCCCAGGCTGTCGTGCCTCGCACCACGTTGCTGGCGCGCTCCGCGCGCCAGACGGCCAGGGACGGCCGCGCTACCGGACGAGCGCGCGGACGATCGCGCGGTTGACTCGCGCTCCGCAATAGGGAAACTCCGCCCGACGCGGTGGCTGTCTGGGGGGATGCCACTCTCCGCACGCGCCGGAGTCGAGAGGAGAGCCCCGTGCCCCTGACTCACAAATCGCCGATCTTCGACCGCCGCTTCATCCGCCATCTCTGGGGGCTGACGCGCATCTACTGGACCTCGCCCGACGCCAGGACCGGCGGCATCCTGCTCGCCCTGTGCGTCGCCGGCGAGCTCGGCCTGGTGTACGCCAACGTGCGCCTGGCGATCGCCCAGAGCCACGTGTTCAACGCCGTGCAGCTCAAGCAGGCGCCGGCCTTCCTCAGCGCCATGTGGATCTTCCTCGCCGTCGCCCTCGGCGTGGTGTTCATGTCGACCTACCGCATCTACATGCGCAACATCCTGCAGATCCGCTGGCGCAGCCACCTGACCGACTACCTGGTCGGCGAGTGGATGGGGCCGCACGCCTACAGCCATCACGAGCTGCACCACAACGAGACCGACAACCCCGACCAGCGCATCAGCGAGGACATCCAGAGCTACGTCGCCAGCGCGCTCGGGCTGTCGCTGTCGCTGCTCTCCGCCGTCGCCACGCTGATCTCCTTCGCCGGCATGCTGTGGGCCCTGTCCGGCTCGTGGCCGCTGCACATCGCCGGGCGCGACCTGCACGTGCCGGGGCTGATGATGTGGGTGGCGATCGGCTACGCCATGCTCTCGACCTGGCTCACCCACCGCGTCGGCCGCTCGCTGGTGTCGATCAATTTCGACCGCCTGCGCTTCGAGGCCGACTTCCGCTACAAGCTGGTGCGCTTCCGCGACCATATCGAGGCGGTGGCGCTGTCGCGCGGCGAGGCGGTCGAGCGCACCGGCGCGATCAACTGCTTCGGCAACGTGATCGGCAACTGGTGGCGGCTGATCCGCGCCCAGCGCAATCTGACCCTGCTCACCAGCGGCATCGGCCAGGCCAACGGCATCGTGCCGCTGCTGGTCGCCGCGCCGGCCTTCTTCGCCGGCCGCATGACCCTCGGCAGCCTGACGCAAACCGGCGTCGCCTACGGGCAGGTGTCCGGCGCGCTCTCCTGGTTCGTCGACGCCTACCAGGAGATCGCCGCGTGGCGCGCCAACATCGAGCGCCTGGCGACGTTCTGCGAGACCCTCGACGCGACGCGCGCCGAGCTCGCCCTGCAGGCCGGTATCCGGGTCGAGGCCGGCCCCGACCCGGCGCTGGAGATCGTTCACGTCGAGCTGGCGATGCCCGGCGGCGAGGTGCTGGCGCGCGATCTCAACGCCAAGCTCGACGCCGGCACGCGCGTCGCCCTGCTTGGCCCGCCGGGCGGTATCAAGACGACGCTGTTCCGCGCCATCGCCGGCATCTGGCCGTTCGGCGGCGGCCGCATCGCCCTGCCGGTCGAGGCGCGCACGCTGTTTCTCCCCCACCAGCCCTACCTGCCGATCGGCACCCTGCGCGAAGCGATCTCCTACCCGGCCACCGGCGGCAGCTTCACCGACGACGCGATCCGCGACAACTTGCACCTGGTCGATCTCGCCCATCTCGCCGGCCGCCTCGACGACAACGAGTCCTGGGATCAACAGCTCTCCAGCGACGAACAGCAACGCCTGGTGTTCGTCCGCGCCCTGCTGCACGCGCCCGACTGGATCATCATGGACGACGCCACCGCCTCGCTCGACGAGGCGATGGAGAAGAAGGTCTACGACGTCCTCGGCCAGTACCTGCCCAACGTCACCCTGCTGTCGATCACCAACCGGCCGGCCGTCGCCCAGTACCACCGCCGCCAGTGGACCATCGTCCCCGGCCCCGACGGCGGCGCGGTGCTGCAACCGAACTAGACTGGGCGCCGAGGGCGCGGTGCCGGGGGTAGCGAGCGGGATGCTCGCCGCGCGGCGCCGAGGGCGCGGGCGCTTGCACCGAGCTGGACTGGAG
>JBOHWA010000913.1:0-2292 GCA_050735855.1 Binatia bacterium | reverse complement strand
GGGCTGCGCCACCAGCTGGCCGGCGTCGTCGTACGCCCAGGCGTGATACGGACAGACGAAGCGCCCGTTGCTCTGGCCGGCACCCGAGGCCACCGGCGCGCCGCGATGCCGGCAGAGGCCGAGGAAGGCGCGCAGCGCGCCCGAGTCGGCGCGCACCACCAAGATGGGGACCCCGCTGTCCTCGCGCACCAGGTAGGCGCCCGGCGCGGGCAGATCGCCGCTCAGGCCAACGAACAGCGGCTGGCGCCCGAAGAGCAGCTCCCGCTCGCGCGCCAGCTGCGCCGGCGACGTGTAGCTCGCCACCGGGTTGACGTAGGGCGCCTCGCCCAGCTCGGTGGTGCGCGCATCGAGGAAGCCGAAGATGCGGTGCATCAACGCGACCTGGGTCGATCGGTCCATCTCGTGAGGCAGTAGCCCGCCCCTCGTCGGGCGGTCAACATCCGCATCATCGGACTGGACTTTTTGCAATGACGCGGGCATACGGAGCGGGGTCCAGGAGGGTGTCGCATGACTTCGTCGCGTTCGCTGTTTGCCGCTGCCGTTCTCACCACCCTGCTGGCGCTGCTCAGCAGCAACGCGCTGGGTCTGCCCGAGCCCTCCTGCTGCGCCTGCCTCGCGGCCTATGACGAACCCGCCACCGTCAATGGCAATAGCACCATGTCGCAACCGGCGCTGTTCTGCGGCGAGTTCCCCAATACCGAGCTGGCAGAATTGGAGTGCGCTGAGCAGGGCGGCAAGCTGCTCTGCCTCCTCCACAGTGCCGTGACCAACGGGGCCTCGAACCCGTCCTGCAGCGCGGAGCTCGCCGAAGAGGGCATCATCTGCCCGGGCAGCGCCGCCGTGCCGGTCGCCAGCGGCTGGCTGCTGACCGGCCTCGCCGCGCTGCTCGGCGCCGCCGGGGTGTTCGCCACGCGCCGCCGCGCCGCGGCACGCCATTGACCGCGTGAGCGCGCCGCCGGCGGCGGCTCGCCGTCCCTGCAGAAACCTTTTCGGTTAGCGCGCGGCCGGTGGTAGCGTTCGGCGATGCGCCGATCGCCGCTGCCGTTCCTCCTCGCCCTCGCTGCCCTGATCACCGCTGCGAGCGCCGCGGCGGCGAGCGGCCGCTTCAGCGTCGCCCCGGTCGACGGCATGTGGTGGTTCCTCGACCCCGCCGGGCAGCCGTTCTTCTCCAACGCCATCGGCGGGCTGCGCCCGGAGGGCGACTACGCGCCGGCGCTCGGGCGCTACGAGTACTTCGAGAACATCCTCGCCCGCTGGGGCAGCGAAGCGGCGTGGGCCGATGTGACGCTCGACCGCTGCGCGGCACTGAACGTCAACTCGATGGGTGGCTGGAGCAAACCGTCCGCGTTCACCGGGCAGCTGCCGTGGTCGACGGTGCTCGAGTTCGCCCGCCACGCACCCGCCGTGCCGGGCGTGGCGGCGGGGCTGACCGGCAAGCTGGTGCGCGACTACTACGCCCCCGCCTTCGCCGCCGGCGCCGCCGGCGAGGCCGCGCTCGCCCTGCCCTGCGCCGCCGATCCGCTCTGCTACGGCGTCTACAGCGACAACGAGCTCGGCTGGGGGTATGGCGTCGCGCAGTTCGTCCCGTACATCGACGCCTACCTGCTGCTGCCCGCCGGCGCGCCGGGCAAGCTGGCGCTGCAGGCCTTCTTCGAGACGCGCTACGCCGGCGACCTCGCCGCGTTCAACGCCGCCTGGGGCCAGACGCTGGCCAGCTTCGCCGATCTGCAGACGCTCACGGCGCTCTCGGCCAACTTCCGCACCGATCCGCCCGGCCCGCAGACCGACCGCCAGGCGTTCAGCGCGGTGGTCGCGAGGCGCTACTACCAGACCGTGCACGAGGCGCTGCGCGCCGCGGCGCCCGACGTGCTGATCCTCGGCTCGCGCTTTCTCGCCTACCACCTCTCGGCGGCGGTCGCGGCGGCGGCGGCGCCGTGGGTCGACGTGCTCAGCGTCAACTACTACACCCTGACGCCCGCCTTCCTGCCGATCGCACAGAGCCTCGCGGCGGAGTTCGGCTACCTCGACCCGAGCGTGCCGTTCGGCGACGTCGACGGCATCTACCGCGCCGCCGGCAAACCGCTGCTGATCACCGAGTTCAGCATGCGCGCCAGCGACGCCGGCCTGCCCAACACGCTGCCGCCGTTCTTTCCGGTCGAAGCCACGCAGGCCGACCGCGCCGCCGCCTACGGCCGCTACGCGCACGGCGCGCTGGCGCGGCCGTTCATCATCGGCCTGCACTGGTTCAAGTGGTCGGATCAGCCCGCCACCGGCCGCCCGGATGGCGAGAAC
>JBOHWA010000912.1:0-13042 GCA_050735855.1 Binatia bacterium | reverse complement strand
GGGGCGGGGTGCGCGTCGCGAGCAACGGCGCCGAGGGCCCGGCGCCCTCCAATGCGGATGTTCGGAGTAGGAAGGAGTCGCGCCGGGGGCGCGCTCGCGCGCCCCCGGCATTGCGGTTACTTGCGGCCGCTGCCGCCCTTGCCCGTCGCGTACACCAGCGCCACCGCCGCCTCCGGTGTCAGCACGCGGAAGGTGAAGCTCTCGACCAGGTAGAGGCGGACGCTGCTGGCGGTATGGCTGTCGTAGCCGATCGACAGATCGCGGCCGACCGACAGCTCGAAGTCGCCGCCGCGCTGGCTGAGCACGACGGCGCCGTTGACCGCCGGGGCCCACACCAGCGGTCCGTCGACCAGCTTGCGGACGACGTTCATCACCGGGTAGCCGCCGTCGCCGGTGGCCTGCATCAGCCCGGTGAAGCAGCGCGTACCGAGGGCGATGGCGTAGGGCCCGTCGACCCCGGCGAGGCGCAGCAGTCGGATGGCTTCGGCGACGCTGCCCGGGTAGGCCTCGAAGTTGTCCGACAGCGCCAGGGCGGGGTGGGGCGAGGCCTTGTCGATGCCCTGGATGTCGCCGGTCGGGTAGCCATGGAAGATGGCGGTGTCCTCCGCCAGCGCGATGCGTGCGGCGGCCTCGACCAGCGGCTGCAGGTCGGGATCCTTGGCGCCGCGCTCGACGGCGTCGAGCTCCTCGCGCGACAGATCGAAGGCGGTGCGCATCTGCACCAGCGGCAACGCGGCGCGGCGCGTCGCCTCGACCTCGGCGACCGGGCCTTTGGGCAGCTTGTCGAGCCGCCCGAGGTTGACCGCGGCGGCCGTCGGGCCGAGCGGTCCGACGAAGTCGACCAGCTTGCGGCCGGCCAGCTTGAGCTTCAGGACGCGTCGCGCCTCGTCGTCGATCTCCGCCCAGGCGGCGTCCGAAATTGGCGCGAGCTCTCGTCGCAGATTGTTCACAGGCTGTTCCCTCCCTTGAGGCTGCCGATCCCGAGCGATGCGGCGCCGGCCGTGCCGCCGCCGCCGGCCGCGGCGCCGTCACCCTCGCCCTTGCTCGCCTGTTCCTGGGCGACGATCGAACCGCTGTTGAAGAGCCGCTGGCGCAGCTCGCCGTCGAATTTCGGATCGCGCCGGCGCAGCCACTCGAGCAGCATGACGAAGTGTTCCTTCTCCTCGTCCCGGTTGTGCGCCAGGATCGCCTTCAGATCGCTGTCGGTGGCGGCGTCGACCCGCTGGTCGTACCAATCGGCCGCTTCGAGCTCCTCCTGCATGGAGGTGAGGGCGCGGTGGTTGTCCTGCGTTTCGTCACGCAGCTTGTCTTCCGACTCGTGATAGCCAACTGAATTCGCCATGACTCCTCCTCAAAAAGAACCGTGACCAGTGACCGGGCTTTGCCCAAGAAAGCAGAAGGCAACAACGGATTGCGCGGCTTGAGCGGATTTCTGAGCCCTACTCCGTCAAATCCGCCTAATCTGCGCAATCCGTTGTTGGTTTTCTGAGTTCTTGGGCAAAGCGCGGTCACGTCTTGTTCTTCAGATCCGTTCGATGATCGTCCCAGTGCCGAGACCACCGCCGCAGCACATGGCGATCAGCGCGTAGCGGCGCTGCGTGCGCTCGAGCTCGTGCAGCGCGGTGGTGATCAGGCGGGCGCCGGTGCAGCCGGTGGGGTGGCCGAGGGCGATGGCGCCGCCGTTCGGGTTGACCCGCTGCGGGTTGGGCTGCAGCTCCTTCATCCAGGCGAGGACGACGGAGGCAAAGGCCTCGTTGACCTCGAAGGTGTCGATCTCGTCGATGCCGAGGCCGGCGGCCTTCAGCACCTTGCGCGTCGAGGGGATCGGGCCCTTCAGCATGGTCACCGGGTCGACGCCGACCAGCGTGGTGGTGACGATGCGGGCGCGCGGCTTCAGGCCGAGTGCCTGGGCGCGCTGCGGCGAGGCGAGCAACACCGCCGCGGCGCCGTCGGACACCTGCGAGGAGGTGCCGGCGGTGTGCAGCCCGTCGGGCTCGACCGCGGACAGCGCGCCGAGCTTCTCGAGCGACGTCGCGCGCAGGCCCTCGTCGCGCGCCACCGTGTGGGTCGCGCCGGTCGGGTTGCCCTCGGCGTCGAGGGTCGGCGCCGCGATCGGCACCACCTCGCGCGCGAAGCGACCCTCCTCCCACGCCTGCTGCGCCAGCCGCTGGCTGCGCAGGCCGAAGCGGTCGGTGTCCTCGCGCGTCAGGCCGTACTCCTTGGCGATCATCTCGGCGCCCTTGAACTGCGACGCGTACGCATAGTGGCTGCTGTAGCTCTTCGGCAGCGGCGAGCCGCCCTTCATGTTGGCGCCCAGTGGCACGCGGGTCATCATCTCCACGCCGCAGGCGAGCACGAGATCCTCGATGCCGGCGCCAATCAATCCGGCGCCGAGCGTCGTGGCCTGTTGACTCGAGCCGCACTGGCTGTCGACGGTGGTGGCCGCCACCTGCATCGGAAAGCCCTGTGCCAGCCAGGCGGTGCGCACCATGTTGAAGGATTGCTCGCCGACCTGCGAGACACAGCCGCCGATCAACTGGCCGATGGCGCCGGGATCGATGCCGGCGCGCTCGACCGCGGCGCGCTGCACGGCGCCCAGCAGGTCGGCCGGGTGGAGGCCCGACAGCCCCCCTTTGCGCCGGCCGATCGGGCTGCGCACCGCTGCGACGATCAGGACCTCTTGCATCGCTCTTCCTTCCGGCTGGATTCTGCTAACATGCGCGTCGTGCAGCTTGTCAGAATCGAGCCGCGAGCGGAAGCTGGGAGACGGCGCGGGCCGCTCGGGCGGAGTGGAACAGGATGTCGGCGCTGACGGTAGCTTCCTACAACGTCCATCGCTGCATCGGCCGCGACGGCCGGCACGATCCGGGCCGCGTCGCCAAGGTGCTCGACGAGCTCAAGGCGGACGTCATCGCCCTGCAGGAGGTCGACTTCCGCTACCACGTGCGCCAGGGCGTCGATCAGCTCCAGTATCTGGCCAAGGCGACCGGCTTCGAGAGCGTCTGGGGGCCGGTGCTGTACGGCGCCCGCGGGCAGTACGGCAACGGGCTGCTGACGCGCCACGAGGTGCTCGAGGTGCGCGGGATCGACCTCAGCGTGCCACGCTATCAGCGCCGCGGCGCCCTCGACGTCGACCTGCGCGTCGATGGCCGCACCCTGCGCATCGTCGCCGCCCACCTCGGCCTTGGCCTCAAGGAACGCCAGATCCAGGTGCGCCGCCTGCTGACGGCGCTGGCCGCGCACGACGGCGCGCCGCTCATCCTGCTCGGCGACTTCAACGAATGGCGCCCGCCGAGCGGCCCGCTGCGCCGCCTGCACCGGCGCTTCGGCCGCACCCCGGGCGTGCGCTCGTTCCCGTCCAACTTCCCGCTCCTGGCGCTCGACCGCATCTGGGTGCAGCCGCGCCAGGCGCTGGTCGCCCTCGACGTGCACAACACCAGCCGCGCCCGCCGTGCCTCGGACCACCTGCCGATCAAGGCGGTGATCGCCGGGTGGGACACGGACGTGGACGAGCACGACGCGGCCGGACACACGGCCGCCGGCTGAATTACCGCAGGGTCGCCGCATCGGCTCGCGGGCTGGCAACACCCGTCTGCTTTCCCTAGGGTGGAGAAGCTCGTGCTCGCCCGCCCTCGCTCCAGACTCCTGTTCCTCGCCCTCGCCCTCGCCGCGGCGCTGCTGCCGGCGGGGCGCGCCATGGGCAGCGCCGCGCTGGTGCGCGACATCAACACCCAGGTGGTGCGCGCCTCCTCCTCGCCGCGCGAGTTCGTGCAGGCCGGCGGCGGCACGTTCTTCATCGCCGAGACGCCGGCGGCCGGGGTCGGGCTGTGGCGCACCGACGGGAGCGCGGCCGGCACCGTGTTGGTGCGCGGCTTCGGCAACAGCCGGCTCGAACGCGACTGGCTGACCGGGCTCGGCGATACGGTGCTGTTCGCCGCCAACGACGGCGTGGCGGGCGCCGAGCTGTGGCGCAGCGATGGGACGCCGGCGGGCACGGTCCTCATCGACCTGAACAGCGGCGTCATCGGCTCGCGGCCGGCGGCGCTGGTGCGGGTCGGTGCGCGAGTCTTCTTCCGCGCCGACGACGGGCGCAGCGGCGAAGAGCTGTGGGTGACCGACGGCACGGCGGCGGGCACGCGCCCGGTGGCCGATATCGCCCCCGGCACCGCTGGATCGTTTCCCAGCGACCTGGTCGGACTGGACGACGCCGTCTTCTTCGCCGCCGACGACGGCGCCAGCGGCGCCGAGCTGTGGCGCAGCGACGGCACCGACCTCGGCACGCGCCGCGTGCGCGACATCGCCCCCGGCGCCGCCGGCTCGTTTCCCGCCTTGCTCGCCGTCGCCGGCGGGCGGGTCTACTTCGCTGCCGATGACGGCATCAGCGGCGACGAGCTGTGGACGACCGACGGCAGCACCGCCGGCACGGTGCGGGTGCGCGACATCAATCCGGGCGCGGCGAGCGGCGGACCGACGTCGATCACCGCCTTGGGCACGCGGGTGTACTTCGCCGCCGACGAGCCGCAGGGCGGGACCGAGCTGTGGGTCAGCGACGGAACCGAAGCCGGCACGCGGCAGGTGTCGGACATTCAGCCGGGGCCCGACGGTTCATTCCCGTTCTGGCTGACCGCGGTCGGAGACCGCTTGTACTTCACTGCTGCGGATAGCGGGGGCGGCGAGGAGCCGTGGATCAGCGATGGCAGCGCCGCGGGCACACGGTCGATCGCCGATCTGCACCCGGGCCCGCAGGGCTCCGCGCCGGTCGAGCTGACCGCCGCGGACGGCGTCGTCTTCTTCGCGGCCGACGACGGGATCGCCGGCGCCGAGCTCTGGCGCAGCGACGGCAGCGCGGCGGGGACCGCGCTGGTGCGCGACATCAATTCGGGCCCGTCGCCGTCGGATCCGCGCGCCCTCGCCGCGCTCACCGGCGGCCTGTTCTTCAGCGCCGACGATGGCGTCGTCGGTGCCGAGCTGTGGCGCAGCGACGGCAGCGCGGCGGGGACCGGCCGGGTGGCCAACGTCGCCCCCGACACCACGGTGAGTGGCGCGTTCCCGGCCGCCCTGACCCGGCTCGGTGACAGGGTCCTGTTTGCCGCCGACGACGGCGTACACGGCACCGAGCTGTGGGCCAGCGACGGCGGCGCGGCGACCGCGCTGGTGCGCGATATCAATCCCGACGGCGATGCCTTCGCGCTGTTCGCCGATCTCGAGACCCTGGGCGACGTGCTGCTGTTCGGCGCCGACGACGGCAGCAGCGGCGTGGAATTGTGGCGCAGCGACGGCACCGGGGCGGGCACCGAACGGGTGCAGGACATCGCCATCGGCGCGGCGAGCGCGGCGCCGCGCGAGCTGACGCGCCTCGGCGCGCAGGTCTTCTTTGCCGCCGACGAAGGCAGCTTTGGCCGCGAGCTGTGGCGCACCGACGGCACGCGCGCCGGTACGGTGCCGATCGCCGACATCAACCCGGGCGGCGCCAGCGCCGCGCCGCGCCTGCTGACCGTCGTCGGCGACCGTCTGTTCTTCGTCGCCGACGACGGGGCGCACGGCAGCGAGCTGTGGGTCACCGACGGCGAGGCCGCCGGGACGCACCTGGTGAAGGACATCCGCGCCGATGGCAGCGCCTTTCGCCCGCCCGGCGGGTACGTCCTGCAGGGGCTCGGCGAGGTGCTCTACTTCACTGCCGACGACGGCGCGCACGGCGTCGAGCTGTGGCGCAGCGATGGCACGGCCGCCGGCACCACGCTGCTGCGCGATGTCCGCCCGGGCGTCGAGGGGTCGTCGCCCGGCTTCCTGCACGCCGTCGACGGCACGCTGTTCTTCGTCGCCGACGACGGCGCGCACGGCGCCGAGCTGTGGCGCAGCGACGGCACCGAGGCGGGCACCGCGCTGGTGCGCGACCTGAACCCGAGCCGTGGCGCCTTCGGCTTCTTCACCTTCTTCTTCTCCTTCGCGCCGTTCGACGGCCGGCTGTATTTCGCCGCCGACGACGGCGCCAGCGGTGTCGAGCTGTGGCGCAGCGACGGCAGCGCCGCGGGCACCGAGCAGGTCGGCGATCTCAACCCCGGGGTCGACGGATCGTTCCCCGCCTTCCTGACGGTGGCCGGCGACCGGCTGGTGTTCCAGGCCTGCGAGCCCCTCGCCGGCTGCGAGGCATGGGAGACCAGCGCATCGACCCCGCGCCGCCTCGCCGACATCGAGCCGGGCGCGGTGGGATCGAACCCGAGCGACTTCACCGCGCTCGGCTCGGCGGTGCTCTGCGCGGCGGAGAGCCGCGCGGTGGGCACCGAACTGTGGCGCCTGAGCCGCTGCACCGGCGACTGCAATGAGGATGGCGCCGTGCACATCGACGAGCTGGTGCAGGGTGTGCGCATCGCGCTCGCGGAGGTGCCGCTCAGCGCCTGCCCGGCCTTCGATCCCGACGGCGACGGCAGCATCGCGATGGACGCGCTGATCCGCGCGGTCAACGCGGCGATGAACGGATGCGGGGGGTGACGGGGGACGGGGCTTTGTCCAAAAAAGACGGAAGCCGACCACGGATTGCGCGGATTGACGGATTTCACGGAGGGGACCCTCAGAAACTTCCGGCTGCCGGCGCCGATGTGCACGTTGCCGACGACACTGGCGCTCGAGTGGACGTACGCCTCGCGGTGCACCTGTGGCTGGATTCCGTCGAACGCGATCAGCATCGCCGGCGACCATAGCCGAGGCCCGCCGCCGGCCTCAAATCGGGCTCCGCGCGGGCGATGCGCTCGACGGCGTGAGCACAACATGTTGTGGCCACCCGACCCATCTTGCCAAAGCCCTAGGGCTTCTGGTACGCAATCGCATGGTTCGCCGGAACAGCGTCATTCAGCTCCGAACGTGGTCGCTCGGAGGGCCCGAGAACGGGGATGGCGCGCGGGCGACAGGGCCGGTCGGCAGCAGCGATCGCCCCGTCAGCCGGCGGATCGGACGGAGGGCGTATGTTCACCTATGACATGCCGGAAGGCTTCACCTTCGACGACGTGCTGCTGGTCCCCGGGTCGTCGGACTTTCTCCCCCGCGACGCCGACGTGCAGGTGCGCCTGTCGCGGCGGGTGACGCTCAACATCCCGCTGGTCAGCGCGGCGATGGACACCGTCACCGAGTCGGCGATGGCGATCGCCATGGCGCAAGAGGGCGGCATCGGCGTGATCCACCGCAACCTGCCGATCGACGAGCAGGCGGTCGAAGTCGACAAGGTGAAGAAGTCCGAGAGCGGCATGATCATCGATCCGGTGACCGTGCACCCCGACCAGTCGATCGCCGAAGCGCTCGACGTCATGCGGCGCTACAAGATCTCCGGTCTGCCGGTGACCAAGGACGGGCACCTGGTCGGCATCCTCACCAACCGCGACCTGCGCTTCGAGAAGGGGCTGAGCCGCAAGGTCGGCGCGGTGATGACGAAGGAGAACCTGGTCACCGCCAAGCCGGGCATCAGTCTCGAGGAGGCCAAGGATCGGCTGCACCAGCACCGCATCGAGAAACTGTTGATCGTCGACGACCACGGCCGCCTGCACGGCCTGATCACGGTGAAGGACATCAACAAGGCGGCGCAGTTTCCCGACGCCTGCAAGGATTCCTTCGGCCGCCTGCGCGTCGCCGGCGCGATCGGCACCGGCGAGGACCGCCGCGTGCGCGCCGAGCGCCTGGTGGCGGCGGGCGCCGACGTGCTGGTGATCGACACCGCGCACGGTCACTCGAGCGGCGTCATCGAGACGGTGCGCGAGATCAAGTCGGCCTTCCCCGACGTCGATCTCATCGCCGGCAACATCGCGACCGGCGAGGGGGCGCGCGCCCTGGCCGAGGCCGGCGCCGACGGCCTCAAGGTCGGCATGGGCCCGGCCTCGATCTGCACCACCCGCGTCGTCTCCGGCGTCGGCGTCCCGCAGCTCAGCGCCATCGCCGCCGCGGCGCGCATCGCCAAGGAGTTCGGCATCCCGCTGATCGCCGACGGCGGCATCAAGTTCTCCGGCGACATCACCAAGGCGATCGCCGCCGGCGCCGACTCGGTGATGATCGGCGGCCTGTTCGCCGGCACCGAGGAGAGCCCGGGCGAGACCATCCTGTACCAGGGCCGCACCTACAAGCTCTACCGCGGCATGGGCTCGCTCGAGGCGATGCGCGAGCGCGAGGGCAGCCGCAACCGCTACTTCCAGGACGACGAGCTCGAACAGATGAAGCTGGTGCCGGAGGGCATCGAAGGGCGCGTGCCGCACAAGGGCCCGCTCAGCTTCATCGTCGCGCAACTGGTCGGCGGCCTGAAGGCCGGCATGGGCTACGTCGGCTGCCGCACCGTCAGCGACCTGCACGACAACGCGCGCTTCATGCGCATCACCAACGCGTCGCTGCAGGAGAGCCACGTGCACGACGTGTTCATCGCCAAGGAAGCGCCGAACTATCAACGCTCGGGCGACCGCTGATGGTCGCTCCGGTGCGGTGCGTCCCCGCCGCCCCAACCTGATTGAGCGGCGATGATTCTGATCCTCGACTTCGGTTCCCAGTACACCCAACTCATCGCCCGGCGCGTGCGTGAGTCGCAGGTCTATTGCGAGCTGCATCCGTACAATCTGCCGATCGAGCGCATTCGCGAGCTGCGGCCTGAGGGCGTCATCCTGTCGGGCGGGCCGGCGAGCGTCTATGCGGCGGACGCGCCGCTGTCCGACCCACGCCTGGCCGAGCTGGGCGTGCCGCTGCTCGGCATCTGCTACGGCATGGGCGTGCTGGCGCAGGAGGACGGCGGGGCGTTCGCGCGCGCCGCGGCGCGCGAGTTCGGGCCGGCGGATCTGATCGTCGACGACGCGGACGATCTCTTCATGGGCTTCGCGACCGGCCAGCACACGCCGGTGTGGATGAGCCACGGGGACACACTCGAGCGGCTGCCGCGAGGCTGGACGGCGCTCGCCCACAGTGCCAACTCGCCGGTGGCGGCGTGCGCCGACCGCGCCCGGCGGCGCTACGCCATCCAGTTCCACCCCGAGGTGGCGCACACGCCGCGCGGCCGCGAGGTGCTCGAGAACTTCGTCTTCCGCATCTGCGGCGCCCAGGCCGATTGGACGATGGAGAACTTCATCGAGCGCGAGACCGAGCGCATCCGCGCACAGGTAGGCTCGGCCGGCGTGGTCTGCGGCTTGAGCGGTGGGGTGGACTCGACCGTCACCGCCGCCCTGATCCATCGGGCGATCGGCGACCAGCTGACCTGCATCTTCGTCGACAACGGCGTGCTGCGCCGCGACGAAGCGCGGCGCGTCATGCAGTTCCTTGGCGACGCCTTTCATTTCCGCATCAAGGCGGTCGACGCCGGCGCGCGCTTCCTCGAGCGCCTTGCCGGGGTCGACGACCCGGAGAAGAAGCGGCGCATCATCGGCCTGACCTTCGTCGAGGTCTTCGACGAAGAGGCCAAGCAGCTCGACGACGTGCGCTTCCTCGCCCAGGGCACGCTCTATCCCGACGTCATCGAGTCGGTGTCGTTCAAGGGCCCGTCGGCGACCATCAAGAGCCACCACAATGTCGGCGGCCTGCCGGAGCGCATGCACCTGTCGCTGGTCGAGCCGCTGCGCGAGCTGTTCAAGGATGAGGTGCGCCAGCTCGGCCTGGCCCTCGGCATGCCGCCGAGCATCGTCGGCCGCCACCCGTTCCCCGGCCCCGGCCTCGCCATCCGCATCATCGGCGCGGTCACCGCCGAACGCGTCGCCGTGGTGCAGGCCGCCGACGCGATCATCGAGGAGGAGATCCGCGCCGCCGGCTGGTACGACCGCGTCTGGCAGGCGTTCGCCGTGCTGCTGCCGGTCAAGACCGTCGGCGTCATGGGCGACGAACGGACCTACGAGGACGTCCTCGCCGTGCGCGTGGTCGAGAGTGTCGACGGCATGACCGCCGACTGGACCCGCCTGCCCGGCGACCTGCTGGGCCGCATCTCGAGCCGCATCATCAACGAAGTGACGGGCGTCAACCGCGTCGTCTACGACATCAGCTCGAAGCCGCCCGCCACGATCGAGTGGGAGTGAGCGCAGCAAGAGCCACACGGATTGGCGGATTCTGGATCGGGCCGTCTGTCCGTATCCGTGCAATCGGAAAATCCGCGCAATCCGTGGTAAGCGTCTTCTGGATTGGGAGGAGGGGGCCGCGATGAGCTTCGCGCATCTGCATCTGCACACGCAGTACTCGCTGCTCGACGGCGCCAACAAGATCGCCAACCTGATCCCGCGCGTGAAGGCGATGGGGATGCCGGCGGTGGCGATGACCGACCACGGCAACATGTTCGGCGCGGTCGAGTTCTACAAGACGGCGGTGGCGGCGGGGGTGCAGCCGATCATCGGCTGCGAGATGTACGTCGCGCCCGGCGACCGGCGCGACAAGCAGCGCGTCGTGCGCGGCGATGACTTCGAGACCGCCGGCAACTTCCATCTGATTCTGCTGGCGATGAACGAGCTCGGGTACAAGAACCTCTGCCGCCTGGTGACCCTCGGCTACACGGAAGGCTTCTACTACAAGCCGCGCATCGACAAGGCGTTGCTGCGCGAGTTCAACTGCGGGCTCATCGCCCTGTCGGGCTGTCTGGCGAGCGAGGTCAATCAGGCGATCAAGCTCGGCTCGCTCGATCGCGCCCGGGGCGTGATGGAGGAGTACCGCGCCATGTTCGACGGGCGGTACTACGTCGAGATCCAGGACAACCATCTGGCCGAGCAGGAGCGCGCCAATACGGCGCTGATCAGCCTGGCCAGCGAGCTCAGTCTGCCGATGGTGGCGACCAACGACTGCCACTACCTCGAGGCCGAGGACCACAAGGCGCACGACGTGCTGCTGTGCATCCAGACCAGCAAGACCTTCAACGACGAGAAGCGCTGGCGCTTCGGTACCGACCAGCTGTACGTCAAGAGTCCAGAGGAGATGCTGGGCGCCTTCCCGCAGCACGAGGAAGCGGTCAGGAACACGCTCGACATCGTCAAGCGCTGCACGCTCGAGATGCAGTTCGGGCGTTACCAGTTCCCCGCCTTCCAGGTGCCCAAGGGCATCACCCTCGAGGATCAGCTCGAGAAGGACGCAGGCGCCGGCCTCGAGCAGCGGCTGGTGCTGTCGCGCACCCAGGCGACGTGGACGGCGGCGCAGGAGGCGATCTACCAGGCGCGGCTGGCGACCGAGCTCGACGTCATCAACCGCATGGGGTTCGCCGGCTACTTTCTCATCGTCGCCGACTTCACCAACTACGCCAAGGGCAAGGGCATCCCGGTCGGCCCGGGGCGCGGCTCGGCGGCCGGCAGTCTGGTGGCGTGGGCGCTGCGCATCACCGACCTCGACCCGATCCCGTACAACCTGCTGTTCGAGCGCTTCCTCAACCCGGAGCGCAAGTCGATGCCCGACATCGACATGGATTTCTGCTTCGAGCGCCGCGACGAGGTCATCCGCTACGTGCGCGAGAAGTACGGCGAGGATCACGTCGCGCAGATCATCACGTTCGGGACGCTGAAGGGGAAGGCGGCGATCAAGGACGTCGGCCGCGTCCTCGAGTTCAACTACGGCGAGACCGACAAGATCGCCAAGCTCTATCCGGCCGCCAAGCAGGGCAAGGACTTTCCGCTCGCCGAGGCGCTGAAGATGGAGCCGCGCCTGCGCGAGCTGCGCGACAAGGGCGAGCGCGAGGGCCTGCTGTTCGAGCACGCGCTGAAGCTCGAGGGCCTGCTGCGCCACGCCTCGAAACACGCCGCCGGCATCGTCATCGGCTCGCGCCCGCTGGTCGAGGATCTGCCCCTCTTCATGGACAAAGAGGGCAGCGTGATGACCCAGTACGCGGGTCCGCACGTCGACGAGATCGGCCTGATCAAGTTCGACTTCCTCGGCCTGAAGACGCTGACCCTGGTGCACAAGGTGGTGCAGCGGATCAGGAACGGCCGCGGCGTCGAGATCGACCTCAGCACGCTGCCGCTCGACGACAAGAAGACGTACAAGACGATCGCCAAGGGCGACACGGTCGGCATCTTCCAGATGGAGTCGGGCGGCATGCGCAAGCTGGTCACCCAGCTGCGCCCCAACACGTTCGAGGACATCATCGCCGTCCTGGCGCTCTTCCGCCCCGGCCCGCTCGACAGCGGCATGGTCGAGCAGTTCATCAAACGCAAGCACGGCAAGGAGGAGGTGAAGTACCCGCACCCGAGGCTCGAACCCATCCTCGAGCCGACCTATGGCGTCATCGTCTATCAGGAGCAAGTGATGCAGATCGCCCAGGTGCTCGCCGGCTACAGCCTCGGCGACGCCGACAACCTGCGCCGCGCCATGGGCAAGAAGGACTCGGCGAAGATGAAGAAGGAGCGCGAGCGCTTCACCGCCGGGGCGGGGCGGCAGAAGATCAGCGAGAAGCAGGCCGGCGAGATCTTCGATCAGATGGAGACCTTCGCCCAGTACGGCTTCAACAAGTCGCACTCGGCCGCCTATGCGCTGGTCTCGTTCCACACCGCCTATCTGAAGGCGCACTACCCGGAGGAGTTCATGGCCGGGCTGCTGACGCTCGAGATGAGCGACACCGACAAGACGTTCAAGAATATCGCCGAGTGCCGCGAGCGCGGCATCCGCATCCTGCCGCCAGACGCCAACGAGAGCCGCGAGGACTTCACCGTCTTGGCGCAGCCCGATGCGAACGGCCTGCGCCCCATCCGTTTCGGCCTCTGCGCCGTGCGCGGCGTCGGCAGCAAGGCGGTGGAGACCATCCTCGCCGTGCGCGACGCGGATGGCCCGTACAGCACCCTCGGCGACCTCTGCAAACGCGTCCTCGCCTGCAAGCCGGCGGGCAACGGCGCATCCGCGAGCGCCGCGAACGAGCTCGCACCCGCTGCGGAGGCGCAAGCGGGGCCGGCGCAGGTCAACAAGAAGGTCCTCGAAGGCCTGCTCAAATGCGGCGCCTTCGACTTCACCGGTGCGACGCGGCGCCAGCTCTACGACATTCTCGACAAGACCATGCAGTGGGCGAGTGCCGCGGCGAAGGAAGACACCAATCAGATCGGCCTGTTCGGCACCGCGCTGGTCAACCCCGAGC
>JBOHWA010000911.1:0-4091 GCA_050735855.1 Binatia bacterium | reverse complement strand
ACGGCGCGCTGCCCGGGCGGCTCGCTGAACGGCGACGCCGACCTGATGGACCTGGTCCCGCAGCTTTGGCTCGGCACCGCGCCGGGCGCGCCGCCGCAGAGCCTCGGCCGCGCCGCCACCGCCCTGGGCCTCTCCGACAGCCTGCTCGCCGCGCTGGTCTCCGAGCCGGGCGACGGTGTCGACTACAACCGCGACGGCGACGCGGCGGACCAGGTGGTGCAGGTGCGCGACCTGAGCGCCGGCGCCTGGACCAATGTCGCGCAGGCGGGCGACAGCCTGGTGGTCGCTGGGCGCCTGGCGGTGTTCACCACGCCCGAGGCGGCGCAGGGCGCCGACCTCAACCTCGACGGCGACCGCGACGACCGCGTCGTGCAGATTTATGACGCCGCGGCTGGCACGCTGCGCGGGCTCGGCCAGGCCGCGGCGGAGATCGTCGTCGGCGAACCGGCCGACACCGCTTGCGGGCCGGTCCAGTTGGTCGCCTTCCGCACGCCCGAGCCGGCCCAGGGCGGGCAGAACCTCAACGCCGCCAGCGGCGGCCAGCCGACCGGCGACGACGACGCGGACGACGCCGTGCTGCAGGTATACGACGCCGTCTCGCGCACGCTGCGCAACACCGGCCAGGCGGCCGTGCGCTGTGATCTCGAAGCCTGTGATCCGCGCCTGCCGTACCGGATCGAGGGCGGCCGCGTGAAGTTCCTCACCTTCGAGCCCGATCAAGCCTACGGCGACCTGAACAACGATGGCAACCAGGAGGGTATCGTGCTGCAACTCTTCGATTTCTGCAGCGGCCGCGCCACCGTCATCAGCTCGGTCGCGCAGCAGCCGGGCCACGACCCGCTCGACGACGGCGACGCCAGCGGCGCGCTGCTCGCCGAGGGCGGCCGCTGCGACCTCGGCCGCGCCTGCGATCCGCTCGCCGACACCTGCGACCCCGGTGCGTTCTGCGCCGCCGATAGCTGCGACACCGGCGCCGGGTCCTGTCGCCGCCATGCGGCGCTCGACTGCACGGCCGACGCCGACTGCCATCGCTGCCGCCTGGCCCAGCCGGCCACCTGCCTGCGCGACGCCGACTGCCCGGCGGGAGCGACCTGCGAGCCCGACCTGATCGCCGTCGGCCGCGCCGCCACCGACACCGACGCCGACGGCGTGCCGGATGAGCAGGACAACTGCCCGCTGACGCCGAACACCAACCAGGCCGACGCCGACGGCGACGACGTCGGCACGGCCTGTGACGCGCGCCTGCAGGCGCTCGGCGCCGCCAACCTGCTGTTGAAGGACGACCCCGCCGACGCCGGCAAGCGCAAGCTGGTGCTGCTGGTGAAGGACGCCAGCCTCCTCGCGCCGGTCGCTGGGGCGCTCACCAGCCCGCCGCTGGCCGGGGCTCGCCTGCGCTTGACGAATGCCGCCAGCGGCGAAGCGCTCGATGTCACGCTGCCCGCGGCGGGCTGGAAGGGCCTCGGGCAGCCGGCGGGGAGCAAGGGGTACACGTACCGCGACCCGCAGCGCGCGGCCGGCCCATGCCGCTCGGCACTGCTCAAGCCGGGTAAGCTGAAGGCGGTGTGCGGCGGCGCCGCGCTGGCGTTCACGCTCGACGAGCCGTCGCAGGGCGCCCTGGCGGTGGCGGTGACGAGCGGCATCGGCGCCGAGGCGGCGGCCTACTGCAGCCAGTTCAGCGGCAGCGCCGTGCGCGTCGACCGCGGCGCGCCGTCGGGCCGGCCGCCGCTGTTCAAAGCCAGGAACGCGCCGCCGCCGGCGGGCTGCGCACCGCTATGAAACGGCTCGCCCTCGCTTGCGCCGCGGCCGCCGTCACCGCCGTCGCCCTGTTCGGCGACCGCTACGTACCGGTCCTGCAGGCCAGCACCGCGCCGCTGCTGACCGACGCCGCGCCAGCCGTCGCGCCGGACCTGGTCACCGCGCTCGGCCGACTCGAGCCGAAGGACGGCGTCGTGCGCGTCGCCGGACCGTCGCGGCCGTCGGCAGTCGTCGGGCAGTTGCTCGTCGACGACAACGATCCGGTCACCGCCGGACAGACCATCGCCATCCTCGATAGCTATGCCGCCGACCAGGCGACCGTGGCGCAGCTCGAGGCCGAGCTGACGCACGCCGAGGCCGAGCGCCGCCGCCACGCGACGTTGCTGCGCGACGACTTCGTGTCGCGCTCCGAGTACGAGGCCTGGCAGACCAAGGCGGCCGCGCTGCGCGCCCAGGTGACGCGGGCGCGGGCCGAGCTCGAGCTCGCCGTCGTGCGCGCGCCGATCACCGGCCAGGTGCTGGAGGTGCACGCGCGGCCGGGCGAGCGCGTCGGGGCGGACGGCATCGCCGAGCTCGGCCAGACCCAGGTGATGACCGTCGTCGCCGAGGTGTACGAGACCGACGTCGGCCGCGTCCGCCTCGGGCAGCGGGCCACCGCCAGCAGCCCGGCGCTGGCGCAACCGGTGCAAGGGACCGTCGACCGTATCGGCCTCAAGATCGGCAAGAAGGACGTGCTCGACGTCGACCCGGCGGCCAAGACCGACGCGCGCGTCGTCGCGGTGCGCATCCTGCTCGACGACGCGGCGCTGGTCGCCGGCCTGACCAACCTCGAGGTCGATGTGACGATCGCGCCATGAGCCGTGGCCTGCCGCTCGCCTGGCTGCAGCTATGGCATCAGAAACTGCGCCTGCTGGTCGCCGCCGCCGGCGTCGCCTTCGCCGTCATCCTCATCTTCATGCAGCTCGGCTTTCGCGCCGCGCTGTTGGGCAGCGCCACGCGCTTCCACGACGGGCTGAACGGCGACCTGGTGCTGCTCAGCCCGACCTTCGACATCCTCGTCCAGCCGAAGAGCTTCTCGCGCCGGCGCCTGGCCCAGGCGCAGCGCTGGCGCGAGGTCGCCGCCGTCAGCCCGATCTACCTCGAGCAATCGCTGTGGCGGCACCCCGACAGCGGCAAGACGCGCAGTCTGTTCGTCATCGGCGTCGATCCCGCCGACGCCGGCGTCGTGCTGCCCGGCGTCCTCGAGCAGCGCCGCGTCATCCAGCGCCCGGACGTGGTCCTCTTCGACCGCCTGGCGCGGCCGGAGTTCGGTCCAATCGCGGCGGCCTGGGACGCCGGCCGCGCGGTGCGCACCGAGATCAACCATCGCCGGGTCGCGGTCGGCGGCCTGTTCCAGTTCGGCACCTCGTTCGGCATCGACGGCTCGGTGCTGACCAGCGAGACCAACTTCCTCCGCCTCTACCCGCGGCGGAGCCGCAGCCTGATCGACGTCGGCCTGATCCGCCTGCGCCCCGGCGTCGACGCGCCGGCGGTGCGCGACGCCATGCGCGCCAGTTTCCCGAACGACGTCATCGTGCTCACCAAGGCCGAGTACGCGCTCCGCGAGCAGGCCTTCTGGGACAGCGCGACGCCGATCGGCTACGTCTTCACCTTCGGCGTCATCATCGGCTGCGTGGTCGGCGGCATCATCGTCTACCAGATCCTCTTCGCCGACGTGTCCGAGCATCTGCCCGAGTACGCGACGCTGAAAGCGCTCGGCTACCCCAACCGCTACCTGTTCGGCGTCGTGCTGCAGCAAGCGCTGATCCTCGCCATCCTCGGCTACCTGCCCGGTCTGTTGATAAGCCGCGGCCTGTACGCGCTGGCCACCGAGGCGACCCGCCTGCCGATGTACATGACCGCGCCGCTCGCCGGCGCGGTGCTGTTGCTCACCGTCGCCATGTGCGGGGCCTCGGGCGCCATCGCGCTGAGCCGCATCCGCTCGGCCGACCCGGCGGAGGTCTTCTGATGTCCGACGCGCCGATCGCCATCGCGCACGTCGACCACTGGTTCGGCGATGGGGCGCTGCGCAAGCAGATCCTGTTCGACGTCTCGACCGAGATCCGCGCCGGCGAGGTGGTCATCGTCACCGGGCCGTCGGGCTCGGGCAAGACGACGCTGCTGACGCTGGTCGGCGCGCTGCGCTCGGTGCACGCGGGCAGCGTGCGCGTCCTCGGCGAGGAGCTGCGCGGCGCCGGCGGCCGTGCGGTCGCCCGGGTGCGCACCAGCATCGGCTACATCTTCCAGGCGCACAACCTGCTCGACGCGCTGACCGCGACGCAGAACGTGCAGATGGC
>JBOHWA010000910.1:0-3423 GCA_050735855.1 Binatia bacterium | reverse complement strand
CAGGTAGGCGATCGCCACCGCCAGGTAGTGGTTGGGGTTGAGCAGACCGCTGCTGCGCGCGACGATGCCGTGGCGGTCGTGGTCGGTGTCGTTGGCCCAGGCGACGTCGAAACGATCCTTCAGCCCGATCAGCCGCTGCATGGCGTAGGGCGACGAGCAGTCCATGCGGATCTTGCCGTCCCAGTCGACGGTCATGAAGCGGAAGGTGGGATCGACCGCGTCGTTGGTCACCTCGAGGGCGAAGCCGTGCTGATCGGCGATGCGCGCCCAGTAGTGCACGCCGGCGCCGCCGAGCGGGTCGACGCCGAGCGTCAGCTTGGCGGCGCGGATGGCGTCCATGTCGATCACCGCGCCGAGGTCGCCGACGTAGGCGCTGGTGTAGTCGTAGCTGCGCGTCGTCGAGGCGCGCCGCGCCTTCTCGTAGGGGACGCGCTTCACGCCGGCGAGCTGCGCGGCGATGAGCGCGTTGGCGCGGTCCTCGATCCAGCGCGTCACCGTGGTGTCGGCCGGGCCGCCGTTGGGCGGGTTGTACTTGAAGCCGCCGTCGGGCGGCGGGTTGTGCGACGGGGTGACGACGATGCCGTCGGCGAGGCGGCTGTCGCGGCCGCGGTTGTAGGTGAGGATGGCGTGCGAGATCACCGGCGTCGGCGTGTAGCCGCGGCCGCTGTCGATCATCACGTTGACGCCGTTGGCGGCCAGCACCTCGAGCGCGCTGGCGAAGGCGGGCTCGGAGAGCGCGTGCGTGTCGATGCCGAGGAAGAGGGGCCCGTCGATCTTCTGCGCCTGGCGGTAGTCGCAGATCGCCTGGCTGATGGCGAGGATGTGGGTCTCGTTGAAGGCGGTGTCGAGGGCCGACCCGCGGTGACCCGAGGTGCCGAACTTGACCCGCTGCTCGACCACTGCCGCATCGGGTACGCGCGCGTAGTACGCCGTCACCAGGCGCGGTACGTTGACCAGCATCGATGCGGGGGCGGGCTTGCCGGCGAGCTCACTGGTGGCCATGTGCAGGTCTCCGTTGGCGTGCGCGGAAACCTACTGTGAACGCCGCGGAGGGACAAACCCGCGCGCGACGGCCGTGCGCCTTGACGGCCTGCACGGCGACGGGCACAGTCCGCCGCGCCAGATCGAGGAGCGCGATGCCCGGACAACGAATTCTGAAGATGGTGTCCATCCTGGTGCTCGCCGCCAGTGTCGGATCATGTTCGACCATGTCGAATACCTACCAGGACAACCCCAAGGCGATCCTCGGCGCGCTCGGCGGCGCGGCGCTGGGCGGCGGTATCGCGGCGCTGGCCGGCGGTGGCACCGGTGCGATCGTCGGCGCGACGCTGGGCGGCGCGCTGATCGGCGGCTTCGTCGGTAATCGGCTCGATGCGCGCGACAAGCAGATGGCGACCCAGGCGGCGCAGCAGGCGTTCAACAACTCGCAGAGCGGCAAGCCGACGGTGTGGAACAACCCCGACAGCGGCAACAGCGGTTCGGTCACGCCGACCCGCACCTACCAGCTCGCCAACGGCACCTACTGTCGCGAGTACAGCCAGACCATCACGGTCAGCGGCGAGCAGCATCAGGCCTACGGCACCGCCTGCCGTCAGCCCGACGGCAGCTGGAAGATCCAGAGCTGAGGACATCATGAGACTCGTTCGCACCACCGTCATCCTGTTCACCGCCAGCGTGGGACTGGGCGCTGCCGCCGTCGCGCAGACGCCGGCCGCGGCACCGGTGTACGATCCGCGCGCCGCGTTCGCCGAGACCGACACCAACCAGGACGGCGCCGTCGACCATCACGAGTTCATCGAGCGCCTCACCGAGGTGTACTACTTCAACGACACCGACAAGGACGGCCGCCTCGAGCCGGGCGAGGGCACCGCCGTGCTGGTGGTCACCGACACCCTGCTCGGCGCCGACGGCAACGGCGACGGCCACCTGACGGTGCACGAGTTCCTGCGCGTCCGCCTGCACAACTTCAACGCGGCCGACACGAACAAGGACGGCCTGCTGTCGGTCGACGAAGTCGTGACCGTCTACGAGGCCAAGCCGTGAGCTCGGGAGGGGCGACGACGCGTGTCGCACTGGTCGCGCTGGGACTGCTCTGCAGCGCCTGCGGGTCGGCCTATCAGCGCGCCTACGACAAGGAGATGGGCACGCTCGAGCAGCAGCAGCAGCGCGTCAACGCGCAGCAGGGGGCCGAGTACCAGGAGGCCAGCAAGTACGCCGCCGTGATCTACTTTCCGGTCGCCAGCGCGGTGGTCGACAGCGACGGCATCCGCCAGCTCACCTGGTTCGTCGACAAGATGCGGCCCTACCCGCAGGCCAACTTTCTGGTGCAGGGCTTTGCCGATTCGACCGGCGCCGAAGCCAGCAACCAGCAGTTGTCGCTGCAGCGCGCCCAGGCGGTGGCGCAGGTGTTGGACAGCCTGGAGATCGCCCCCGGACGTATGACCGTGCAGGGCTTCGGCACCACCTCGGCGGCGGCGTCGAACGCCACCGCCCAGGGGCGCCGCGACAACCGCCGCGTCGAAGTGACCGTGCGCTGAGCCACCTGCGGGTCTTGCCGGCGGCTCAATCCAGGGTGTCCTGGCCGCCGAGCCAGCGGTAGGTGCCGCCGGCGAGGATCGCGCCGACCAGTGGCGCGACCCAGAAGAGCCACAGCTGCTGGATCGCCCAGCCGCCGACGAACAGCGCCGGGGCGGTACTGCGCGCCGGGTTCACCGAGGTGTTGGTGACCGGGATGCTGATCAGGTGGATCAGCGTCAGCCCGAGGCCGATGGCGATGGCGGCGAGTCCGTCCGGCGCGCGCTTGTCGGTCGAACCGAGGATGATGAGCAGGAACATGTAGGTCATCACCAGCTCGCAGACCAGGGCGGCGGGCAGCGCATAGCCGCCGGGCGAGTGCTCGCCGTAGCCGTTGGCGGCGAAGCCGCTCTGCACCAGATCGAAGCCGGGCTTGCCGCCGGCGATGATCGAGAGGACGAACGCGGCGACCACGGCGCCGACCAGCTGCGCGATGATGTAGGGCGGCAGATCCGCGGCGGGAAAGCGGCCGCCGGCCCACAGGCCCACCGACACCGCCGGGTTGAGATGACAGCCCGAGATGTGGCCGATGGCGAACGCCATCGTCAACACGGTCAGACCGAAGGCCAGTGCGACACCGAGAAAGCCGATGCCGAGCGTGGGAAATCCCGCCGCCAGCACGGCGCTGCCGCACCCGCCGAGCACCAACCAGAACGTTCCGATCGCCTCTGCTGCCGCTCGCTGACCCATCTGCATGCTGCGCTCCTTTCGTCACGTTGCGTTGCGATATGGTTCACTGGGGTGCCGTGTGAGCCGCCGGATTGTGTCAGATCGACTCAATTCGGCAAGGCCCGTGGAGGGCGCCGGGCCCTCGGCGCCCTTCGACAGGCTCAGGGCGAACGGGACCCC
>JBOHWA010000909.1:0-2532 GCA_050735855.1 Binatia bacterium | reverse complement strand
TCCGCTCAATCCGTGTAATCCGTTGTGGGCGGCTGAGTTCTTGGGCGGGACGCTCCATCTTCCCACCGCGCCCGATGCCAGGCGGCGCGGGAGGTAGCGCGCTCACGCCTGGCACCGAACGCGAAGGGCCCGACATCGCGCGCCCGCGCGGCGCGGGATGCCGGCGGCCAATGACCGCCGGCTCCCCGCTTCGCCGGCCCAACCACAACTCACCTCACCCGACGCGACCAGCAATCCTGCGCCATCCGCACCACCACCGCTCCGCCCATCACCAATCCAGCCTCCGTGTCGTCGCGTCGCTTTCTCCACGGGCGGTTTCTGGTCATTGCATCATCCGTGCCGATACCGCCCCGGACGACGATGCAGCGACCGGGATTGCCATAGCCAACCATTCAACGTGGCTGATGATGCATCATCGTCAACCAGATGTCGCTCGGTGCCGCGCCACGTCATCCCGCGTCATATGCGACCCTGGTCAGGCCGCCCTCGGGGTCTGCGCGGTCGGTTGTGCATCGCCCTGGAGGGCGCCGGTCCCTCGGCGCCGGGGGTGGTG
This sequence comes from Binatia bacterium, assembly GCA_050735855.1. Taxonomy (GTDB): domain Bacteria; phylum Desulfobacterota; class Binatia; order HRBIN30; family CADEER01; genus JBOHWA01. The sequence goes on along the minus strand of JBOHWA010000909.1, from coordinate 1,979 downwards.
GGCGGGGTGCCCGTCGCGAGCACCGCGCCGACGGCGCGGCCCCACCATTGCCGCGCGAAGCCCACATCCTGTCACCGCTCGGCAACGCGGTGACAGGCGATGCGGTCCGCAGGCGTGGCTGGGGCGCGATCCAGAGCTGGCAAGGCGCTTGCACAGCAGATGACCAGTGGACTCCACCGTACGCGTAGTCGTCGCTGACGACCATGAGATGTTTCGTGAGATGCTCCGCCTGGCGCTGCCGCGCGGCGGCCGCATCGAGGTGGTCGGCGAGGCGGCCGACGGGCAGGAGGCGCGCCTGGTCTGCATGCGGGTGCGGCCCGACGTCCTGTTGCTCGACTACAAGATGCCGCATGTGCGCAGCTTCACCACGCTCGTCCAGCAGATCCGCGCCGAGGCCGGGGCGCCCGAGGTGGTGGTGCTCTCCGGCTTCGGCAGCGTCGAAGTCGCCGTGCGCGCCGCCGAGGGCGGGGCGCGCGGCTACGTGCTCAAGTCGACCCGGCTGGCGGCCGTCGCCGACGCGATCTGCACCGTCGCCAAGGGCGGCGTATGGATCGACCCGACGCTCGATCGCAACATCTTCGAGGTCTTCCAGCGCGCCGCCCCGCGCGCCGCGCATCAACCGGACGGTCTCGGCGGTCTCACCCGCCGCGAGCACGAGGTGCTGGCGCAGGTGGCGCAGGGCATCAGCAACCAGGAGATCGCCCGCAAGCTGTGCATCAGCGAGCAGACGGTGAAGACCCACCTGACCCGCATCTTCGCCAAGCTCGAAGTGAAGAACCGTCTCGCCGCGGCGCTGGCCTTCCTCGACGGCCGCCCGACCGCCGACCCGACCCTGCCGGCGCGCTGAGCGCGGCGGTTCGTCCGCTCGGTCCTCGCCGGCTGTCGGGGGGCGTTGCCCGCCAATTCCCACCGCCCCGCGCCAGGCTGAGACCCCGCCGGGTGCTTCGACAAGCTCAGCACGAACGGAACCCTTCGCGGTTCGACACGACTCTGCCGTTCGCCCTGAGCTTGTCGAAGGGCGGTCCGGGCTTTTTCAACGGGCTGGTAGGTTGTCGGTCGGCGCAGCGTACGTGGTGGCGGCGGTCGCCCCCCGCTGGCGCAATCCAGTGCGCGGCCGCCGTCGTATGTTGTTGCGGCATCGCCCGGTTGCAGAGCTGTAGAATCGCGCGATAACGGTAGCGCCGATGACCCACCGCCGAGAGTTGTCCCCCTATCCGAATGGCTGGTACGCGCTGGCGTTCTCGCGCGAGCTGCGGCGCGGGCGGACGCTGGCGCGGTCGTTCGTCGGGCGCGAGGTGGTGCTGTTCCGCACCGCCAGCGGCCAGGCCGCGGCGGTCGACGCCTATTGCCCGCACCTCGGCGCCCATCTCGGCCACGGCGGGCGCGTCGAGGGCGAATGCCTGCGCTGCCCGTTCCACGGCTTTCGCTTCGATCGCGAGGGGCGCTGCGTCGAAACCGGCTACGGCAGCAAGCCGCCGCCCAACGCGGTGCTGCCGACCTGGCCGCTGCGCGAGATCAACGGCATGCTGCTGGTCTACCATGACGCCGACGGCCGCCCGCCGACCTGGGAGGTTCCGGCCGTGCCGGCGCAGGACTGGAGCCCGACGATCCATCGCCGCTTCGTCCTGCAGGCGCACCCGCAGGAGACGACGGAGAACAGCGTCGACCTCGGCCACTTCGCCTGGGTGCACGGCTATCGCACGGTGCGCATGCTGCGTGACGTGGTGATCGACGGCGCCCATTTGAGCACCGCCTATGCGGCGCGGCGGCCGGCGCCCCTGCTCGGGCGCTGGTGGCCGGCGGCGCACTTCGATTTCGAGTTCGAGACCCACATCCATGGCCTCGGCTACTCGATGGTCGACGTGCGCGTGCACGGCTTCGACATCCGCGCCCGCCTCTGGGTCCTGCCGACCCCGATCGACGCCGACCGCATCGCGCTGCGCCTCGCGGCCAGCGGCTACGGCGGCGCCGGCGTGCAC
>JBOHWA010000908.1:0-10742 GCA_050735855.1 Binatia bacterium | reverse complement strand
GGCGGTGAGGTCGAGCGCAGCCGCGCCCTGCTGCGCAAGGCGTGGCACAAGCGCCAGGGCAACAGCGCCGCCGCCCTGGCACTGGCGTCGTCCTACATGGACACCGGCGAGTACGGCGGCGCGCAGGAGGTGCTCGAGGAGGCGGTCGGCGAGGACGCCGCCGATCCCGATCTGCGCTACGCGCTGGGCGAGGCGCTGCGCCGGCGCGGGCGCACCGGCGACGCCATCCGCATGCTGGAGACCGTGCACGTCCAGCATCCGCGCGCGCCGCGCGTGCTGATCAGCCTGCGCGAGCTCTACCGCGAGAGCGGCCAGTGGGAGCAGGCGGCGGTGCTCGAGGACGCCTACCTGCAGACCCTGCCGGCCGAGGTGCGCAGCAACGAACGCGAGCGCCAGGTGCAGTTCCGCTATCAGGCCGCCGTCGCCCTGCCCGACGCCGCGGCGCGCCTGGCGGCGCTCGACGCCGTCGTGCGCAGCGACCGGACGTTCGTCCCCGCCCAGGTCAGCCTCGGCGATGCGCTGGCCGACACCGGCCGCACGGACGAGGCACGCAAACTGTGGGAGAAGGCGTTCAAGGCCTCGCCCCGTCTGGTCTTCGTCGAGCGCCTGATGGCCTCCGCCACGTCGCAGCGCGAACGCGAACGCGCCCTCGCCCTGCTCGGCAAGCACAGCGACCGGGTCGACCCCGACGGCATGCATCTGCTCCTCGCCAGCGCCGCGCTGGCCGACGATCGGCTCGATGCGGCCGAGCGCGAGCTGACCGCGGTAGCCGACCAGAACGCCGTCACGGTGCAACGCGGCTGGGCCGAGCTGTATCACCGCCGCGGTGACACCACCGCCGCCTGGACGGCCCTCAGCCGCGCCGCCGACCGCCTCGGCGCCGCCGCCGCCGACCATTGTTGCACGGTCTGCGGCCGCTTCAGCGAAGCATGGGTCGGCTATTGCGAAGGCTGCGAGCGCTGGGACACGTACCGCTCCGGCCCCGAACACTGACCCGGCGACGTCCCATCCGCCGCCGATTGGGAGGCGGTGCCCCGGCTCACGCCGCCAGCAGATGCGGGATCATGCGGCGCAGGCCGGCGACGTCGTGCAGGTCTTCCTCGAAGTTGGGCACTTCGGCGACCACCGGGCGGCCGGCGAGCTGGCGGCGGAACTCTTCGAGGCGCAGATGGTCGCCGCGCGCCTGGGTCTCGTAGCGCAGGAAATTGTCCACCATGGCGGCGGCGCGCTCGCGGCGCTTGAGCACACCGCCGACCAGCTCGCGGACGCTCGCCTCATCGAGGCCGCGGCGGTCGGCGAGCGCCTCGCGCTGCACGCGGTTGAGGACGATGGCGCGCGGCGGGATGCCGAGCTCGGCGAGCTTGCGGCAGAAGTCCTCTGCTTCGCCCAGCACCTGCTCTTCCGGCGTGGCGACGACGATGAAGGCGGTCTGCTTCGAGTGCAGCAGCTTGTCGACCGTCTGCACGCGCGCCTCGAAGCCGTCGAACAGGCCGCTCATCGAGTTGAAGAAGTCCGAGATCTCGACCAGCGCCTTGATGCCGGTGGCGTCCTCGAGCCGGCGCAGCAGCGCGCCGGCGGCGCGGTTGACGACGCGCAGCGTCGACCAGCCGGCGGAGAAGTACGGCTTGACGAACCAGCGGATCACCTGGCGGTCGAGGAAGCCGGCGATGCGGCGCGGCGCGTCGAGGAAGTCGAGCGCGTGGCGGGTCGGCGGCGTGTCGACGACGATCAGGTCATAGCGGTCGCTGGCGTGCAGCTCGGCGAGCTGCTCGATCGCCATGTACTCCTGCGAGCCGGCGAAGCTCCCCGAGAGATGCTGATAGAAGCGGTTGGCGAGGATGCGCGTGCGCACCTCCGCCGACGGTGCGTAGCGTTCGACCAGCGCATCCCAGGCGCCCTTCTGGTCGAGCATCATCGCCTCCAGGCTGCCGCCGCCGATGTTCACCTTGCGCGCCGCGTTGCCCAGCGTGCGCAGCCCGAGCGCGTCGGCCAGGCGGCGCGCCGGGTCTATGGTCATCACCATCGTGCGCCGTCCCTGCTCGGCGCCGTGTACCGCCAGCGCGGCCGCCGTCGTCGTCTTGCCGACGCCGCCGCTGCCGGCGCAGATCACCACGCGGTGGCGCGCCACCACCTCGGCCATCGTCTTCATGCACGGGTCGCCTTGCGCGCGACGGTGGCCGGTTGGCTGCGCAACCGCTCGGCCAGTCCGCGCAGCTCGGCGAAGCCGAACTCCTCGGCGAACAGGAAGGGCAGCTCGATGGTCGGCAGCGGGACCTCGGCGGCCAGCCGTGCCCGGTGGCGCGCGTTGAGCGCCGCCCAGCCGATCTCCTCGCGCGCCCGCGCCGCCACGGCATCGAGCAGCTGGCGGGTCGGCTTGTCGCGCGCCGCCGCCGCCGCGCGCTCGAGCTTCTCGGCGTCGGCCACCGCCAGCCCGCCACCGTGCAGCCGGTTGACGAACAGCAGACCAGTCGGCATGCCGAGATCGTCGCGCAGCGTGCGGTACATCGTGATCGTCTCGTTGACCGGCATCTCCTCGGCCGTGGTGACGATGCTCACAGCGGTGCGCTCCGGGTCGGTGAGCAGGTCGACCAGCCGCTGCGCCTCGCGGTGCACGAGGCCGATCTCGAACGTATCGCGCGCCGCGGCCGGCATGCGCAGGTACTGCAGGCCGTGGCCGGTGGCGGGGGCGTCGACCACGACGTGGTCCCACAGCCGCTCGCCGCTGCGTTCGTCGAGGCGCTCCGCCTCGTACCAGATCTTGCCGATGGTCATCAGCTCCTTCAGCCCCGGCGCCGCGGCGACGAAGTACTGGTAGAGCTGGCTCTTGAGCACCGCCTGCAGCAGGCGCTTCACCGGGATGATCATGCCCAGGTACTCGGCCAGCGCGGCGCGTCCCTCGATCGCCATCAGCGAGACGCCGCACGGTGTCGGCGTCGCCTGCCCCAGCGGCCCGGGTTGGGCCTGCAGCAACTGCGGCGCGCGCGCGACGCCGTCCACCTCGCACAACAGCACGCGCTTGCCGCGCCGCGCCGCCTCGAGCGCCAGGGCGCACGCCACGGTGGTCTTGCCGACGCCGCCCTTGCCGACGACGACCAGCAGCCGCCGTTTGAACAGCGCGTCGATGGTCATGCGCCGGCGTTGCTACTGCGCATCCCAGCGGCGGAAGGCGACGCAGGCGTTGGCGCCGCCGAAGCCGAAGGAATTCGACAGCGCAACGCGCAGCGGCGCCTGGCGGGCCTGGTTGGGCACGTAGTCGAGATCACAGGTCGGATCGGCGTCGGTGTAGTTGATCGTCGGCGGGATCCACCCGTGGTGCAGCGCCAGCGCGGTGAACACCGCCTCGACGCCGCCGGCGCCGCCGAGCAGGTGGCCGGTCATCGACTTGGTCGAGCTCACCGCCAGGCGCGCCGCGTGCTCACCGAAGACGTGCTTGATCGCCTGCGTCTCGTTCACGTCGTTGTGCGGCGTCGAGGTGCCGTGCGCGTTGATGTAGTCGACCTCGAGCGGATCGATGCCGCCGCTGAGCAGCGCCAGGCGCATGCAGTCGGCGGCGCCGCGTCCGTCCGGCGCCGGCGAGGTGATGTGGTAGGCGTCGGCGTTGGCGCCGTAGCCGACCAGCTCGGCGTAGATGCGCGCGCCGCGCGCCAGCGCGCGGTCGAGCGACTCGACCACCAGGAGGCCGGCCCCCTCGCCGATGACGAAGCCGTCGCGGCCGCGGTCGAACGGGCGGCTCGCCGTCGCCGGCGTCTCGTTGCGCGTCGACATCGCCCGCATCACCGCAAAGCCGCCGACGCTCAGCGGGGTCACCGCCGCCTCGGCGCCGCCGGTGATCACGACATCCTGCTCGCCGAAGCGCACCAGACGGAACGCCTCGCCGACCGCCTGGCCGCCGGACGCGCAGGCACTGGTCGGGGTGTAGTTCACCCCGGTGCAGCCGAAGCGGATGGCGATGTGGCCGGGCGCCATGTTGGCGATCAGGCGCGGCACCAGGAACGGCGACAGCCGCTTGATGCCGCCCTCGAGAAACGCCTTGTGGGACTCCTCGAGCGTCGCGATGCCGCCGAAGCCGACGCCGACCACGACGCCGACGCGCGGCGCCTCGCCGGCGCCCAGGCGCAGGCCCGCATCGTCGACCGCCATCTGCGCCGCGGCGATGGCGAACTGGGCGAAGCGATCGACCTTTTTGATGTCGCGCTTCTCGAGGTAGTTCGCCGGATCGAAGTCGCGCGCCTCGCCGGCGATGCGCACCGGGAAATCGGAGGCGTCGAAGGCGGTGATCGGGCCGATGCCCGACTGGCCGGCGAGCACCGCCCGCCAGTTGGTTTCGGTGCCACAGCCAAGCGGGCTGATCACGCCGAGGCCGGTGATGACGACGCGTTGCGCAGCCCGGGACATCTCGTTCGACATACGCGAGCCCGAGCGGGGGGGTCAAGGCACTGGGCTCGCAATGCCGCCCGGTCAGCGATCCGGTGGGGCGCCGCGCCGCGGGCAGGCTCTCATCGCTTGCGGTAGACGCCGAAGGCGGTCCCGGGCACCAGGAGACCGGCGTCCGCGAGCAGGTCACCCATCTCGCCGAGGGTCCTCAGGAACCGATCCGGCATGAGTGTGTTGCGCGGTGGCAGGCGGCCGACGAGGCCATAGGCGCGGCGCTCGAGCCAGAACGCGGCGCGCCACGCCGCGTTCGACCTTGTCCCGATGCTGGCGAGATCGGTGGGGTGAGCGCGCATGAGCGCCACCAGCAGCGCGCCGGCGGTGCGCACCTCAACGGGATCGAGGTAGGTGCCCAGCACGCTGAGCACCTCGTGCGACCGGACGCCGCAGAATGGGCTCAGGTCGCTGGCGTCGTCAAAGACGATCGAGGCCTTGCGCCAGGGCTGCGTCGCCGCCAGCTCGCGATCGTGCAGGAGGGTGAACACCCGACGTTTCTCCTCCGAGAACTGAAAGCGCGGCTCACCGACGTAGTCCTGCAGGAAGAAGCGCCCCTCACCGGTCAGCGCCCGATTGATCTGGTCTGCGACGTACTCGAGGTTCGTCACATGGTGCAGCGTGGCGGAGGTGACGATGAGGTCGTACGACTCCGGCTCCAACGCGACGAAGTTGAGATCGGAGACCGCCGTGCCGACGCGGCCGGGAAAGCGCGCGCCGAGCACCTCGGCGCGGCGCGCCACCGCCCCCGGGCTGATGTCGAGAAAGGTCAGGTGCAGCGACGGGTTGGTCTCCAGAATGCGCGCTTCGACCCGCATCGCGCTCGTGCCGAGCACGAGGCCGCGACGGAAGACCTGCCCATAGCGAGGAATCATCTCGTACCAGGGGACACCCGGTTGGCCGGTGAGGCGCTCGTTGTTGTAGCGCTCCGCCGGCCCAGCGCTCTCGACCTTCTCGAGCGCTTCGAGCCCGAAGGGGTGGGGCTTGCTCCAGAAGTCCATCTCGGCGGCCGCCAGCCGCCGGTACTCTGCGTCATCGGCGGTGACCCGCAGGAGCGACCGAGCTGCCATCGCCCCTTCTTGCCTTGCAGGGAAGAACATTGCCAACGACGGCCGCACACGACGGTGACCGCGGCGGGCCGGGCCCGTCGGTTGCCGGCAGCATCGTCGCACGATAGGTTCGCGGGCTGTGGACCCTGAACCCGCCCCTGCGTGCCACGCCCGCGCCCTTCGACCCGCTGAGGGTGCACAGCGGCGCGGCTGGGCATATGAGAGGAGACGATGGAGTCCGTCACCTATCTGCTGATCCTGGTCTTCTGTCTGGTCGGGTCGGCGTTCTTCTCCGCCAGCGAAACGGCCCTGCTGCGCGTGCGCGGCCACGATCTCGACGAGGACGTCAAGAACGCCAAGGGACCGAGCGTGCTCGCCGCGCGCGAGCTCCTGCAGTCGCTCCAGCGCCTGCTGGTCACCGTGCTGCTGGGCAACAACATCGTCAACACCCTCGGCGCCGCCGTCGCCTCAGCCCTGGCGGTGCGCTACCTCGGCGACGGCTGGGGCATCGTCGTCGCCACGGTGCTGATGACCATCATCATCTTCCTCTTCGGCGAGGTGATGCCGAAGGCCTTCGCCGCCAGCCATCCGAAGCGCGTCGCCTATCTGGTCGCCCTGCCCCTCTACCTGCTGCACCAGCTGCTGCGCCCGCTGCACGTGCTCTACGACCGCCTCATCGACCCGCTGATCGAACGCCTGGCCGGAGGGCCGGACACCGCCCCGCAGGTCAGCTCGACCGAAGAGCTCATGCGCCTAGCGCGCGGCGCCGCCGAGAGCAGCGGCCCGCCGGCGCCGGGCAGCGACCGCCCGATCGGCATCATCGCGGCGGCGGCGCGCGCCACCGACATGACCGTCGCCGACATCATGGTGCCGCGCACCGAGGTGGTGGCGTTCTCGGTCGACACGCCGCCCGCCGAGCTGCTCAAGGGCGTGCTCGAAGAGGGCTACACGCGCGTGCCGGTCTATGAGGGAACGATCGACCGTGTGCTCGGCGTCGCCCACCTCAAGGATCTGGTGGAGTTGGTGCGCGACAGCAAAGCCGACCTGCGCCGCATCCTGCGCCCGGTGCTGCAGGTGCCGGAGCGCAAGCTGATCCTGCAGCTCCTCACCGACATGCAGAACGCCTTCGTCCATTTCGCCATCGTCAAGGACGCGTTCGGCGTGACGCTCGGCATCGTCACCCAGGAGGACATCCTCGAGGAACTGGTCGGCGAGATCCGCGACGAGTTCGACCGCGACGAGCTGCTCACCATCCGTCAAGTGGCACCCGGCCGCTATCAGGCGCTCGGCAGCGTCAAGGTGCGCGACTTCAACCGCCAGACCGGCTGGAAGGTGCCGTCGGAGAGCAACGACACGCTCGCCGGGCTGGTGTTCAACACCCTCGGGCGCACCCCGCGGCGCGGCGAGTCGATCCACCTGCCGGGCTACGAGATCGTCGTCGCCGACGTCACCCGCAACCGCGTCAGCCAGGTGCAGGTGATCGAGCGCGCCGCCACGCCGGAAGCGTCGAGCGCCGAAGCCTGACCGCGCCCGCGCGCGTCAGGCCGGCGGCGATGCTTCCGGCGCGTTGCCGGCGTGCCCAACGCTGGAGCGCGACATCGCCACCTCCGCCCGCGTGGTATGGCGCATCGGCAGGCTGAGAGGTGAGTTGTCGTAGTTGGCGTGCAGGTCCGTCCCCGACGGGAAGGCCTCGTCGCGATTGCTGTTGGCCCAGAACATCCACAGCAGGTTGGGGCGCCCGACGACGCGGTCGACCGCGCGGCGTTTCATGCGCGCCATCTCCCGCCCCTGGCGGATGATCTGCGCCAGCTTCGGCAGCCAGCGCTCGAAGCGCGGCGAGGCGAGCAGGCGCTTGATGACCTCGCCCGGCATGCCGTGCACCGCCATCGTGTAGGCGACGTCCCAGCGCAGCGACTCGCGCGACCGCGAGTCCTGCAAGGAGCCGCCCCACAGGTGGTAGCCCTTCTGCGCAACGTCCTCGACGTCATCGGCGGCGATGTGCCCGTCGCGCAGGGCGCGCTCGGTCAGGTCGACGCCGGGGAAGTACGTCAGCGAGAAATAGTTGAAGTAGAACGGCTTCGGCAGCCGCGCCAGCAGCTCGACCGTCTCGACCCGATCCTGCGTTGTCTCGTAGGGGTTGTCGCCGATGAAATCGAGGTTGCGCACGATGCCGTGTTTGGCGAACAGCTCGCACGCCTCGACGATCTCGTCGTTCGAGGTCTCGCGCTCGTAGCAGTCGCGGCGGATGCGCTCCGAGCCCGACTGCACACCCATGGTCGTCGCCCACAGACCGGCGTCGCGCATGATGCGGATCTTGTAGTCGTCGACCATGCGCGGGTACGAGAAGATGATGAACGGTAGCCCGATCTCCTTCTTGTAGCGGGCGCAGAATTCTTCCAGCCACTTCTTCGGCGGGCCGAAGATGTCGTCGCTGAAGGCGATCGCCTGCAGGAGCGGGCGCGAGGCCTTGACCGCGATCAGCTCCTGCATGGTGTGATCGACCGAACGCCGGCGTAGGTAGGTGCCGAGCCCCTCGGTGGCCTTGCGGGTGAAGTTGTGGATGCAGAAGGTGCATTCGAATGGGCAGCCGCGCGCCGACACCATGTCGTAGGCGACCGCGTGTTGGTCCCAGTAGTCGACATCGCGCCAGTCGTTGTGGCCCAGATAATACTTGTTGACGCTCGACAGGTCGGGCTGCGGCAGCACGTCGAGGTCGGGAATCAACGGACGCGACGGATTGCGGATCACCTCGCCGTCGCGGCGCAGGTAGCAGCCGCGCAGGTCGGCGTAGTCCATCCCCAGGCTCATCCGGTCGGTGAGCTCGGCGAGCACGTACTCGCCCTCCGACTTGCAGACGACATCGGCGAACTGCAGGCAGTCGTCGGGGCGCGTCTGCGGGTGGATGCCGCCCCAGATGACCACGGCGCCGGTGCGCTCCTTGATACGGCGCGAGAGCCGCCCGGCGAGCTGGTAGTACGTCGACCAGACACTCATCGCCACCAGGTCGGGCTGTAGGCGCTCGACCAGCTCGACGACCATGTCCTCTTCCTGCTGGGTCGGCACCTGATAGGTGAAGTAGTTCTTGAAGTAGATCGAATGGACGTCGTGGCCGCGCTGTTTGAGCATGGGATGGAAGAGACGCAGCGCGTGCGACTCATAATTGTAGAAGGCCATCAGCGCGACGCGCAGAGGGCGGCCCGGGGCCTTGGCGCACAGATCCGACGTCACCGGGTCGGATGTCAGCTCAAGTGGAACGATCGACGACATATACGGCTGCCCCCCTCAGAGACGCCACCGTCTCACGCCCAACCCAGCAGTGTCAACGAGTATCCGGGCATAAACCGGCGTCTCAGGGCGGCCGACCCACCGGCCTCCAGCGCCGTCACAACGGGCCGATCCGCATGCGCGCATCGACCACTACCGCGCCTCGGCCGGGCGGCAGCACCTTGACCGGATTGAGGTCGAGCTCGCGCAGCTCGGGGATCAGTTCGACCAGGGCGGAGACGCGCTGGATGACGCCGGCCAGGGCCGGCCGGTCGCCGGCGGGCCTGCCGCGGTAGCCGTCGAGCAACGGCGCCAGGCGCAGGGTGCCGATCATCTCGGCGGCATCCACGTCGGTCACCGGTGGCAGGCGGTAGGCGGCGTCGCGCAGCAGCTCGACCAGGATGCCGCCGATGCTGCACACCACCAGCGCACCGAAGGTGGGGTCGCTGGTGACGCCGACCAGGGCTTCGATGGCCCCGTCGACCTGGCGCTGCAGCAGGACGGCCTGCAGGGCGGGGATCCGGCGCTGCAGGTCGTCGACCGCCACCCCGACCGCCGCCGCCGAGCCCAGGTCGAGGATGACGCCGCCGACGTCGCTCTTGTGCAGCAGGCCGGGGGCCACCGCCTTGGCGACCAGCGGGTAGCCCAGGCGCTCGGCGGTGGCCACCGCGTCGCCGGGCGCGACACTCTCCTCGTCGACGCAATCGATGCGCGCCGCGCGCAGGATCGCCGCCAGATCCTTGGGCGGTACCCAGAGCGGCCCGCCGGCCCCGGCGAGCAGACGGTCGACGACGGCGCGGATCGCGCCGCTGGCGAACTCGTCGAGCTGCAGCGCCGTCCCGGTCGGCCGCTGGCGCCAGCGCGCGTAGCGGGCCGCCGCCCCCAGGGCGCGCGCCGCGTCCTCGGGAAAGCTGAACACCGGCAAGCGCCCGCGCGCCCCGGCGTGCAGCGCGGCCGGCACCTCGGGGGAGCTCATGAACACCGCCACCACCGGCTTCTCCGGCGGCACGGTGGCGGCTCCCGCGGCGATCGCGGCCGCGATCGCATCGGGCTGGGTGACGAACGGGGTGATGTAGATCGCCACGACGGCATCGACGCCGGCATCGGCGCCGACGGCGGCCAGCGCCGCCGCATAGTGCGCGGCGCCGGCGGCAGCGGTCATGTCGACCGGGTTGCTCAGGCTGCTGGCCGGCGGCAGAACGCCGGCGAGCTGCTCGCGCGTGGCGCTGGTCAGCTCGGGCAGCGCCAGGCCATTCGCTTCGCAGGCATCGGCGAAGAGGATGCCGAGACCCCCGGCGTTGCCGACCACGCCGACGCGGCGACCGGTCGGCACCGGCTGGGACGACAGCAGCGCGGCGACGTCGAAGAGCTCCGCGAGCGTGTCGGTGCGGATCACCCCCGCCTGTTCGAACAGCGCGTCGACCGCCACGTCGAGGCTGGCCAGCGCCGCCGAGTGGCTCGACGCCGCCCGTGTGCCCGCCGGCGAGCGCCCCGACTTCACCGCCACGATCGGCTTGCGGCGCGCCACGTCGGGCGCCACGCGGGCGAAATGGCGCGGGTTGCCGAAGCTCTCCAGGTACAACAGGATCACCGCGGTGCGCGGGTCGTCGGCCCAGTAGGCGAGCAGGTCGTTGCCCGACACATCGGCCTTGTTGCCGACCGAGATGAAGTTGGCCAGCCCGAGGCCGCGCCGCTGGCAGTGGTCGAGCAGCGCCAGCCCGAGCGCGCCGCTCTGCGACAGCATCGCGACGTTGCCCGGCGCCGGCCAGCGCGGCACGAAGGTGGCGTTGAGCCGCACGGCGGGATCGGTGTTGAGCACGCCCATGCAGTTCGGCCCCACCAACCGCATGCCGGCCTCGCGCACCAGCGCCGTCAGCCGCTGCTGCGCGGCGCGGCCCTCGCCGGCCAGCTCGGCGAACCCCGAGGAGATGACGATCAGGCCGCGCACGCCGGCGCGGGCGCAGTCGGCGACCACCGCCTCGACGCCGGCCGCCGGCACCGCGA
>JBOHWA010000907.1:0-19054 GCA_050735855.1 Binatia bacterium | reverse complement strand
GGCATGGACGACTACCTCGCCAAGCCGATCCGCACCGAGGAGCTCGCCGCGGCGCTCGCGGCGACGCCGAATCGCGCTGCGGATCGTCCGACGATCACGGTGCTCAACCCCAAGGCCCTTGCACGGCTCCAGGCCATCGCCCCGAAGCCCGAGGCGCTCGCTCGCCTGGTGGCGTCGTTCCTCGACAACGGCGTCGTGCTGATCACCCGTATGGCCGAGGCCGCGGGTGCGGGCGACGCCGACGCGCTCCGCCGCCACGCCCACACGCTCAAGTCGAACGCGGCGAGCTTCGGCGCGACCGAGCTGGGCGAGCTGTGCGCGGCCCTCGAAGCGCGCGCCCGGGGCGGCGAACTCGGCGGCGCCGACGAGGCGGTGAGCCCCATCGCCAAGGAATTCGACGCAGCGCGAGCCGCGCTCGCGAAGCAAGGATGACCGCCATGTCCAGCAGGCCTGCCACGATCCTCGTCGTCGACGACGACCCACTCAACCGCACCATGCTCTCGATGTCGCTCGAGGCCGAAGGCCACCAGGTGCGCGACGCCGGCAACGGTCGCGAAGCCCTCGCGGTGCTGGCCGAACACGCGATCGACGTGGTCCTCACCGACATCGAGATGCCCGAGATGGACGGCTACGGGCTGCTCACGCATCGCAGCGCTGACGATCGATTGAGGAACATCCCCTTCATCGTCATCTCCGGCGTCGACGAGATGGACTCGATCATCGCCTGCATCAAGCTCGGCGCCGAGGACTACCTGCCGAAGCCGTTCGATCCGGTCCTGCTCCACGCCCGGCTCGGCGCGTGCCTCGACAAGAAGCGCATGACCGACGAGCTGGTGCTGTGGAACACACGCCTCAGCGAGCGGGTCGACGAGAAGGTGCGCGAGGTGGAGCGCCTCAACATGCTGCGGCGCTTCGTCACGCCGCAGCTGGCCGAGGCGATCGCCGCCGGCGGCGACTCGATCCTCGCCAGTCACCGCCGCGAGATCACGGTGCTGTTCTGCGACCTGCGCGGCTTCACCTCCTTCTCCGAGACGGCCGAGCCGGAGGAGGTCATGGCCGTGCTGCGCGAGTTCCATCACGCGGTCGGCCCGATGATCTTCCAGCACGAGGGCACCATCGCCCAGTTCACCGGCGACGGGATGCTGGTGTTCTTCAACGATCCGGTGCAGCTCGACGACCCGGCATGGAACGCGGTGCAACTGGCGATTGCGATGCGGGATCGCACGGAGTCGCTGTCGCAGCAGTGGCGTCGGCGGGGTCACGAGCTCACTCTCGGCATTGGCATAGCCGTCGGCTACGCCACCTGCGGCGAGATCGGCTTCGAGGGCCGCACCGAGTACACCGCGATCGGCCCCGTGGTGAACCTCGCCGCGCGCGTCTGCGCCATCGCGCCCGGCGGGCAGATTCTCGTCACCAACCGCGTGCAGGCGGCGGTCGGCGATCGGGTGACGTCGTCGAGCCTGGGCGACCACGACTTCAAGGGCCTGAGTCGCCCCGTGCCGCTGTACCAGATCGACGGCGTGCGCTGACATCACAGCTGCGCGCGACCCGTCCCGTGCGGCAGAGCTCCAAACGAGCCCCCGCTGGCTACGACACCGGAAGGCAGAGATGAAAGAGACGGACATTCTTCTGGTTGGATTCGGCTTTTCCGCCGTCCCGCTGTTGCGGGAGCTCGACCTGTCCGGCGTGGACTACACCATCATCTCGGAGAAGGACGGTTCGATCTGGGCCTCGCTCGCCCGTTCGGACAGGCTCGACTTCGATCTCGTGAGCTCCTACTACACCAGCTTTTACACCTTCGACCTGGTCGATGACTTCAGCGAAGACCGCTATCCGACCGCGCGGGAGTTCTACGACATGCATCTCCGGTACTACCGGAAATACCAGGATCGCATCATCGTCGACCGAGTCACTCTGATCGAGAACAGGAGCGACCACAGTATCGTCCACACCCAGAGCGGCGACCGCATCAAAGCAAAGCACGTCGTGATTTCGACCGCATTTCGGCGCCGAATGAACGACGCGGTCGCCAACTTCGACTGCAGTATCCGCAACAAGACGGTCGTCATCGATTCGATCGGCGACTCCGCCAACCTCCTGATCTCGAAACTGGTGACCGGCGACAACCAGATCATCTGCGTGCAGAACGGCTTCCTGCCATTGGACAAGCTGTTCTACATGGGGGACACCACCTACAGCCTCGACCAGCTGGAAGCGCATCAGACCGCGCGGAGCTTTCCCCGCCTCTACGCCGCGGTGATCAGTTTCAACTTCGTCCGGATGGTCAAGGTGCTGCCGAATCTGAAACCGATCGCCGCGTACATGGCCCTCGTGCGCTGGATCCAACACGTCCTGGGGCGGATCTTCACCCCGGAGCATTTCCACGTTCGCTTCGCGGATACGCGGCGTGGGATGGCGGCCGATCGCCCGCCGAAGGCCGCCGTCCCGAACGGCATCGTTGCGATCAAGTACTGGCCGATCGACACGTATTGTCGGCAGTTTTCGAAGGATCTGCCCGAGCGGATCAAGCAGGGCTTCCTGCTCAACGATCTTGTGTACTTCGTGTCCGAGGGCCTGGTGACGCTCTGGGACAAGGACAGGACCACGGTCGACGAGGCCGGCAAGACCGTCGAGTGCAACGGGGAGTCCATCCACTACGACTATCTGATCCAGGGGGATGCCGAGGTTCCGAGACTGCCGCGGATCACGTACGAGAAGGCCGGACAGACGGTCGACTACGAGTACGTGTATCGCGCCAACTATTTGGGCGTGATTCCGAGCGTCCTCACCAACGTCTACCTGCTCGGCTATACGAGGCCGCTCTCCGGTGGCCTGTCCAACATGACCGAAATGCAGTCACTGCTGATTCACCGGATGCTCACCGACGCGCCATTTCGCTCGGGCATCACCGATCGCCTCGATGAGAAGATCGAAGTCTACAATCGCAGGTACTACCTCACCCCGACCCCCGGGCCGCGCGACCACCTGACCTACTACGGCTTCTACACGGACGAGGTCGCCAGGGCGCTTGGGATCGACCTCAGCTTGAAGTCGTGCAGCAGTGTCAGGGACGTGGCCAAGTACCTGTGCTACCCGAACAACGCCGACAAGTTTCGCCAGACCGGCCCCTACAAAATCGACCGGTGCGCCGCGTTCGTGGACCACGTATTTACCCAACACAAGGGATTCAAGTTGGTGTGGCAGTTGGCTCTCACGTATCTGGGATATCAGCTGCTGGCCGTCGCCGTCGCGGCGTCCCTCTTCCTGCACGGATGGATCAGCGGATACGCACTGGCGGCCGCCGTCGTGTTTCAGGTGCTCTTCGGGTATTGGGCCATGATCCCCGTCACCAACAGCTGCCCATTCTTCGGCGCGAAGTTCTTCTCGTTCGTGGCGTACATACCGATGCTGTCGCACCCCGTATCAACGCTGCTGATCTTCCCGATCGATTTCCTCGCGACGTACGTTCTGCGACAACGCCCGGGCGCCCGCTACCCGTTCAACGATCTCAAGAACAAGAAGCAGTACCGAGAGTTCTACGGGCACTACAAGGAGGTCTACAATCGCGTACGACGGCCGGCGGCGCCCCAAGCGGCTGGTGGCAACTAGCGCGCGGGAGCGCCGGTGGCGATGCTCGACCGCGACGTCTGGCGCGCCAGCCGGCTACCTTTCGGCCTTGACCGTCGCTCGCGCGTGTTACTATCTGGGCGTGGGGGGAGCGCGAACGAGAAGAGCGGCCGTGGCTTTTCGGCAGCGGCACTTTCGATTTCCCTTGTTCGACCTTGGTCAACTTCGCCGCTTGATTTGGCTGACGGCCGGCGGTCCTCGGGGATGCTTGGAGATATCGATGCTGCGGCATTGCATTACGGCCCTGCTCATCGCGCCGCTCCTGGCGATTCCGGCTCGGGGTGAGAACATCGTGCTCAGCGTGCACGCCGACACCGCCGCCGGCCCCCTGCCCACCTTCTTCGAGCCCTCCGCCTTCTTCGGCTGGACGAGCAACCAGATGAAGCAGGACTTCGCGGTCGACGCGGTGCGCTCCAGCGGCCTGGTCGTCGAGTCGACGCAGCTGCTTCTCGGCCCGTCGACCAGCCTCGCCGACTACCAGGCCCGCCTGGCGCAGAGCGGGCTCGCCACCGTGGCCGCGCTCGCCGCCCAGTCCGGGGCGCAGTTCCTGCTGCAGGTGCACGGGATGCCGCGCTGGATCTCGAAGTCTTCGGTCACCAGCACGCCGCCGGGCTGCGAGGAGGAGTGGCCCACCTACCAGACCGTCGCGCCGGACCCGGCCAAGTGGGCGCAGTGGGAGGCGGCCATCGCCGCCACGGTGACGTACTTCAACGTTACCCACGGGCTCGACAACGTCTGGTACCAGTTCTGGGAGGAGCCCGACGCCCCGTGCTTCTGGACCGACACCCAGGCCAACTTCCTCGAGACCTGGCGTCACTTCGTCGTCGGGGCGCGCAGCGTCGATCCGGCGGCACGCGTCGGCGGGCCCGAGCCGGCGGGTGGACCCGACAGCATCAAGCCCGGCGAGTCGGTGCCCGTCATGCAGGCCTTCATCGAGTTCTCCGCCGCCAATGCCATTCAGCCCGGCTTCATCAGCTACCACCTGTTCGGCAGCGCCCCCGAGCAGAACCGGCGCGCCAACCGGCAGGTGCTCGATCTGTTGAGCGCCCACGGCTTTCCGCCCCTTCCCATCGTCGTCGGCAGCTGGAACCCCCTCTCCGCCTGCTACGAACCCAACGAGCAGCGCGACGACCCGAGCTGGCCGTCGCCGCCGTCGGCGCTCGGCTGCTGGCAGACCGACAACGAGATGGGCGCGAGCTATTCGCTGGCGTTCATGTCGCACCTCGCCGAGGGCGCGGTGTCCGGCTATCAGGCGATGTACCAGCTCGACGACGCCGACTGGGGCGGCAGCGAGGAGTTCCCGCACGACTGGGGGCTGCGCACCAACAAGAACAAGCACGGCCTCCGCAAGGCCATCTACCACGCCCAGACCATCGCCGGCCGCCTGCCGCGCTCGCTGGTGTCCGTCAGCGCGACGCACGCCACTCCAGCCGACGAGTACTTCCCGCACGTGTACGCGCTGGCCGGCGCCGACGGCGACCGCCTGAGCGTGCTCCTCTGGAGCTTTGTGACCAGCCCGGGACGTCAGGTTCCCGAGGTCCTCCGCGACCTGGGGTACGGTCCCGCCGACTTCACGCGCTGGGGCGGGCCGACGCGCATCGCTGCGTACCTCTCCGGCGCCCTCGCGGTGAGCGCGCTCACCGCGGTGCCCTCCGAGCAGGCGCACCTCGAGCGCATGAAGGCCGTATTTCAACGGCAGCGCGCCCTCGTCACGGAGACCAACCGGGTGTCGCTCGCGATCGACGGCTTCCCGTCGACGGGTGGCTATCGCCTGCAGCGAACGCTCATCGACGCCACGCACAACAATACCTACGGCACGTACGTCGCCTCTGGCCTGAACGCCGCGATTGCCACCGAGCGGCTGCAGGCGCTCGATACACACCTGCTCGCGGGACTCGCGCAGATCCCCGACGTCGACCTCGCGCCCTATGCGGTGATGCTGCTCGAGATCGAGCGGCTCGCCGGCACCGGCGGCTGCAGCAGCCCGGCGACCGTCGGCGATGCGCGTCTCACGCTGAGCAAGCTGCACGCTCCGGCGGGCGACGATCAGCTCAAGCTGCGCGGCAGCGTCGCGCTGCCGATGAGCCCGCCGCTCGACCCGGTCGCGCAGGGCGTGCGCTTCGTCCTCACCAGCAATGCCGGTGTCGTCCTCGCCGACCTCGCCGCAGCGGCGGGAGCGAACTGGTCGGCGAACGGCGCCGGTACGCGGTGGAAGTATCGCGACTCGTCGGCCGTGAGCGGCATCGTCAAGGCGACGGTGCGGGCGAAGCCGGATGGCACCCTGCGCGTGCAGGTGACCGCCCGCGGTCTGGCGCTCGGCGCCGCGCCAGCGGGCGCGCCGCCACGGGCGTCGATCGCGTTCGGGGTGCCGACGGCGGCGCCTGGACAATGCGGCGCGACGGCGTTCGCGGCCTGCCGGACGACGGCGAACGGGGCGACGATGCGGTGCCCGTGACTGATCAGAGGGGCGCGCTGGGACCATCGGCACGCATCCCGATGTCGGAGCAACCGCACCCGTCCGCCAACTTACGGAGAGGTTCCGCATGACGAACCACCGGGCTCGATACGGCCCCCACAACCCCGACGAGACCTACATCGCCCATGGGTTCCCCGAGCAGCTCGTCGACCTCGGCGAGGTGCAGCTGAACTACGCCACCCTCGGCGACGCGTCGTCACCGGCGCTGCTGCTCATCCCCGGGCAGACCGAGTCGTGGTGGGGCTACGAAGCCGCCATGCCCCGGCTGGCCGAGCACTTCGAGGTATTTGCCGTGGATCTGCGCGGCCAGGGCCGGAGCACCCGCACGCCGGGCCGCTACACGCTGGACAACATGGGCAACGACCTGGTCCGTTTCATCGACACGGTCATCGGACGGCCCACCTACGTGAGCGGACTGTCCTCCGGCGGTGTCCTCACCGCCTGGTTGTCGGCGTATGCCAAGCCCGGGCAGGTCATCGCCGCATTGTACGAGGATCCACCGCTGTTCTCGTCCGAGGTCCGGCCGGCCATGGGGCCGGGCATCCGGCAGTGCATCGGCCCGATCTTCGATCTGTGGAGCACCTACCTGGGCGACCAGTGGTCCATCGGGGCGTGGGACGCCATGCGCGCCGCCGCCCCGGAGCGCCTGCCCGAATGGATGCGGGGCATCCCGGTCCCCGACGAGCCGCCCCAGAACCTCAAGGAGTACGACCCGGAGTGGGGCCGGTCCTTCTGGACGGGAACCGTGGCAGCGTCATGCGATCATCAGCGGATGCTGTGCAGCGTGAAGGTTCCGGTGCTGCTCACCCACCACATGCGCGTCACCAACGACGCGACGGGCTTCCTCTTCGGCGCCATGTCCGACCAGCAGGCCCAACGGGTGCAGGATCTCCTGCAGGCCGCCGGCGTCCCCGTCGACTACCGCTCGTTCCCCGCCGTGGGCCACTCGATGCACGGCGACCAGCCCACCCTCTACGTCGACACCCTGCTCGACTGGGTCAGATCCCTCGACGTGTGAACGTGTCGAACAAGATCGACGTCCACGCCCACTACCTCCCGGACTCCTACCGGGCCGCGTTGCTCGAGGCGGGTCACGACCAGCCCGACGGCTTCCCGCAGGTGCCCGTCTGGTCGGTCCGGGAGCATGTGGAGGCGATGGACCGCCTGGGCATCGCCACGTCGCTGCTGTCGATCTCGTCGCCCGGCGTCTACTTCGGCGACGAGACCGCCGCGCGGGATCTCGCTCGGCAGATGAACGAGATCGGTCGGCGCGCCGTGGTGGACCATCCGGGGCGGTTCGGGCTGTTCGCCTCGTTGCCGTTGCCCGATGTCGATGCCGCCATGACCGAGATCGCCCACGGCTGCGATCACCTCGACGTGGACGGATTCGCGCTGCTCACCAACGTCGGCGGCATCTACCTCGGTGATCCGTCGCGGGAGCCGATCTTTCGGGAGTTGAACCGTCGCAAGGCTCGGGTGTTCATCCACCCGACCTCCCCGGCGTGCTGGCAGCACACGTCGCTCGGACGGCCCCGACCGATGCTCGAGTTCTTCTTCGACACGACCCGCGCCGTGGTCGACCTGGTCCTCAACGGTACCATCGCTCGCCACCCCGACATCGAGTTCATCATCCCGCACGCGGGCGCGACGCTGCCGATGATCGTCGACCGGGTCGCCGTCTTCTCGCGACTGCTCGCGGTCGACGACTCCGTCGACGTGCTGCGCGACATCGCCCGACTCCACTACGACCTGGCCGGCTTCCCCGTGCCCCGTCAGCTCGACGCCTTGCTGACCATCACGACGCTCGAGCATCTCCACTACGGCAGCGACTATCCGTTCACACCCGAGTTCGCCGCCGCCATGGCCGCAGAACGGCTCGACGCAGCCGGCGAGCCTCCCGGCTCGTTGGCCGGAGCGTTGCGCAGCAATACGGAACGACTCTTCCCCGCACTCGGCGGGACCTCGCGGTTCACGCCGTGACCGCCGCCGCGGCGACGGCGTCCTGAGGACGCGGCCGGCACCCGCAGGTCGAGCCCGAGCGGTCAGATCGCGCAGTTGTTCAGCGCGTTTCTCACCGCCGTGATCAGCTCGTTGATCGAGATCATCGAGTCCCGATTGAGGTCGCCGGCCGGGCACGCCGATGAAAGCGCATTGCCGAGGGCGACGTTCACCAGCAGGATCAGCTCGTTCACCGCCACCCGGCCGTTGCCGTTGCAGTCACCCGCGCAGGCGCCAGAGGGTGAGGTCGGTGTCGCAGTGACCGTCGCCGTGCCGGCCGGCAGGGTCGGCGTCGGCGTGGCCGTCGCAGCGGGCGGCGGCAGGGCGAGCTCGAACGCGCCGATGTCGGCGCCGTCGCCGCCGTCGGCGTTGGGCAGCGCCGGGTCGTCGAGCGGACGCGGACTGCCGCGCTGATCGGTGGATGCTCCGGAGCTCGCTCCCCTGTCGATCGCCGTACTCTCCGGCAGCAGCGCGTGGGTTTCAGTCAGGCCGCCGTTGTTCTGCAATGGGCCGAGCATGGGGTCCGTGTCGATCTGGTCGGTCGGCTGGCTGAAGAAGGTGTTGTCGTCATCGTTCAGGTTGAAGCCGAGCGAGGCAATCGTTGCGCTGCCGCCGGTCGACACCGTTTGCAGGTTGGGGCCGGCGTTTCGGGCGACGATCGAGTTGCGTACGGTTGCGCTGGCGCTGAACCCGAATGCCTCGACGCGAATGCCGCCCGCCTCGGTGCCCCGGTTGGCCGTCACCGTGCTGTTCGTCACCGCCAGCGTCTGGTTGGAATTCACCGTGAACAGCGCGATGCCGCCACCGCGCGCGGGAGCGCTGTTGCCGCTGATCGTGCAGTTGTCGAGCCCGGCGCTCGAGCCGGCCAGGGCGATCGCGCCGCCACGATCGCCGGCTTCATTGCCGCTCAACGTGCAGCCGGTGAACGTGCCGGTCGCGTCGATGAGGAACACCGCGCCGCCGGAACTGGACGCCGTGTTGCCCTTGAAGACGCAATCCGTGAACGTGGCCAACGAGCCTCGCACGTGCACGCCCCCGCCCGGGGAGTCGCTGCCGGCGGTGTTGTCGACGATCCTGCACCTGGTCAGCGTCAGATCGCTGTCGCTGGCGATGCCGCCACCCCTGTCGGGGGCACTGCCGTTCGTGATGGTCAAGCCGCTCATCGCGACATGCAGGCCACCGGCCGCGACACGGAAGACGCGGTTGGCGTCGAGCCCGGAGACCGCCAGCAGATCCGCGCCCGGCCCGTTGATGGTCTGCTCCTTGTCGATGAGAACCTCGCCGCTGGTCAGCGCGATCGTGCGCGCGACATTGAAGAATGTCGCGTCGAACAGGATGTCGCTGTTCGGAGGTGCGTCGGCGACGAC
The DNA here is from genome assembly GCA_050735855.1 of Binatia bacterium. GTDB lineage: Bacteria > Desulfobacterota > Binatia > HRBIN30 > CADEER01 > JBOHWA01. Next base: position 9,586 of record JBOHWA010000907.1, on the reverse strand, counting down.
CTGACGCAGGCTGCCGAAGCCGCTGTCGTCGGCGTTGGTGACGATAAGAGCCTGCGCCTCCACCGCGCCGATGTCCGAGTTGTCGCCGCCGGCCGCCGGCTCGATGCCGAACAGGTCGAAGCCACGCGGACGCCCACGCTGATCCAGCGCGACGCCCGCACTGTTCCCCTTGTCGAGCGCCGGGCTGCCCGCCAGCAACATGTGCGTCGGGGTTTCGCCGCCGTTGTTCTGCAACGGACCAAGCAATGGGTCCTTGTTGACCTGATCGCCCGCGGCCTCGAGGAAGCCGCCGCCGTCGTCACTCGTCAGGTTGAAGCCGAGCGAGGTGACGGCTGCCGTACCGCCGGGGTCGGCCGCGCCAACGAGATTCCTGCCGCCATTGTTGGCGACGATGCTGTTGCGCAACGTGGTGACGAGGTTCCCGCTGCCGACGATGGTCGCGATGCCGCCGCCGTTGCCGGCCGCATTGCCGGTGATCGTGCTGTTGATGACTTCGAGCGTTCCGCCGCTGCTCGCATTGCTGAGGTGGAGGATGCCTCCACCGCTGTCGTTCGCGGCTGAGTTGCCGCTGATCGTCGAGTCGATCACCCGCAACGTGAATTCGCCGTCACTGCGAAACTCGATCCCACCGCCGAGAGCGGGCGACGTGTTGCCGCTGAACGTGCTGTTCGTGAATACCCCGTTTGCAAATAGCAGCGCGACGCCGCCGCCGGCGGCGAAGTCGAAGTCGAAGGCATGGTTGCCGACGACGGCCACATTCGTGAGGGTCAAGGCTCCCCGCACCTGGCGAATGCCGGCGCCCGCGCCACGTACGCGCCCGTCGCTGATGGTGAGATTGCTCAGGCTCGCCGTTACGCCGCCGATCTCGAAGACGCGGTTCTCGTGGTTGCCCGACACAGTCAGCAGCGCCGCACCCGGGCCGTTGATCGTCAGGCTGTTCGAGATGACCGGCAGGGCGCTGGCAAGACGGATGGTGCGCGGCGCGCCGAAGAATGTGGCGTCGAAGAGAATGTCCTCCAGATCCGCATTGGCGTTGGCATCCATCAACGCCTGACGCAGGCTGCCGGCGCCGCTGTCGTCCGCGTTGCTCACGATCAGGGCGTGGGCCTCGACGGCGCCGATATCCGCAGCGTCCCCGTTGCCGGCAGAACCAACGTTGGGAATGTCGAATGGGCGCGCCACTCCGCGCTGGTCCTCGCCAGGAGGGGCATCGCCGTTGTCGAGGGCGGGACTACCGGCCAGCGGCATGTGGGTTGGGGTCGGGCCGCCGTTGTACTGCAGCGGACCCAGCATCGGCTCCGTATTGATCTGATCGTCGAGCCCCTTGAGGAATCCGCCGCCGGCGTCGCTCGTCAGGTTGAAGCCGAGCGAGGTGACGGTCGCCATGCCGCCGAGGTTGTCCATGGCGACGAGATTGCCGCCGCTGTTGTTGGCGATGATGCTGTTGCGCAGCGTGGTGAGCGGAGTGCCGTCCGCGCCGGCGTTGGTCAGAATGCCGCCGCCGGTCGCGGCCGAATTGTCCACGATGGTGCTGTTGATGGCGTCGAGTGTTCCGGTCCCGCCCAGGCTGAAGGAATGAATTCCACCGCCAACGTTTGCGGACGAGTTGCCGCTGACCGTGGAATTGAGCAGCCGTAGGCTGCGTCCGTCGTCACTGCGGAAGTCGATGGCGCCGCCTTGCACGTCCGCCGTGTTGCCGCTGAAGGTGCAGTTGCCGAAAAACCCGCTGGCGAAGGACTGCGCGACACCGCCGCCGTTGAGCGCGTGGTTGCCGACGACGGCGACGTTGCGCAGCGTCAAAGGTCCCGCGCTGCGAATGCCCCCGCCCGCGCCATCGGTCATGCCCTCGGTGATGGTCAGGCCGCTCAGGCTGGCCGACACTCCGCTGGCCAGGTCAAAGACGCGGTCTTGATGGTTGCCGGATACCGTCAGCAGGTTCGCGCCGGGGCCGTCGATGGTGAGCTCCTCGCCGATGGTCGGCAGGGCGCCGTTCAACCTGATGGTGCGCGGTGTGCTGAAGAACACCGGGTCGAAGACGATCGTGGCCTCGCCCGGCGTGAGGTTTGCCGCGCCCATCGCGATGCGCAACGAACCGGCGCCTCCGTCCTCGGCGTTGGTGACGGTGAACGTGCGATGCGCCCCGCAGAAGGCGTCGCAGAAGGAGCCCTCAGTGCCGTTCGCCGCGCCCTCGTCACATTCCTCACCCGGATCGGGCGTGCCATTGCCGCAGAGACTGGTCACGGTGACGGTGACGAACAGGCCGTCGTTGTCGCGGACGCGATCGCCGAAGCCCGGGTACACGCAGGCGTCGCAGCCAATCGTGTTCCCGTTGTCGGCGCCCAAGCGCGCCGACACCTCGCAGGATAGGCTTTGGGCGGTGGCCGAGACCTCAAAGGTCATCTGGTAGGCGGTGGTCTCGACCGGATCGCCGCGAAACTCCAGCACCCGGCTGTCCTGCTCGGCGAAGTCGACCGTCGCCGTGGTGCCATCGAGATCGAGAGTGTGGCCCGGCAGGACGACGTTGAGCGCGAATTCCGCCCCGTCGCGCAGGCGCACCAGCTTCGCGATCGACACATCGGCGAGTGAGAGCGATCCAAAGCACCCCGGATCATCGGGCAACCGCAACAATTGACCGGCGAGGAGAAAATCGAAGCGGAGATCGTAGCTGGCGGCGTGATCGAGCGTGAAGCGCATGTCGAACGCGGCTTGGCCGAACTCGACCGCAAGCAGTGGCGGTAGGGCGTCGGCGTTGAGGTTGAAGCCGACGACCATGGTGGCGGTGTTCTGCAATGGATCGAAGAAGATTGGGCCCTGTGACGCGATCGTCGTGGAGGAGAACGGGCTGCTCGATTGCCCGGAGCGTATCTCGCCGGTCGACCGGATGGAGCCGATCTGCCCGGCCGCCGGCGCGGCGAGCGCGGCAAGGTAGAGAACCGATGCGGCAAGCACGTGCGCCGCGGCCCCAAATCCTGCGCTCATGCTGCTTTCCCCCCTTGGACAGACCAGTTCGCTAGGAGAAAAGAGGCGTCCAAGGATAGTGCCAAGCGGGGTGCGACCGCTCCGCATCGCTGAGGTGCGCTGGATTCCACGCGGCGGTGCACGGGTCGTGGGCACGGCGCTCACAGATGAGGCAGCGGTCTCAACGCCGCACCATCGCCGCCTTGACAGGTCCTTGGTCCGCACCCTACTCAGGGTGGCCTCGGGAGGCCTGTGCGCCAAGGCTCTGGCAATATGTCAAATCGCCGGTTGATGCCGCTGGTGCGCAAGCCGGTCGAGCCCGAACCGGATGGGCCGACGCGTCACTTGGTGGGCCGGAAACACGAGCTCGGCGAGGTCCGTGCCGCCATCGACGATGCACGAGCCGGCCGCGGACGCCTCGTGTTGTTCACCGGCGAACCCGGCATCGGGAAGACGCGGCTGGCTGACGAATCGGAAACCCTCGCCACCGCGAAGGGGATGCGTGCGCGGTGGGGACGGTGCTGGGAAGACGGCGGCGCTCCAGCCCACTGGCCCTGGATCCAGGTCATCCGCGCCGTCATCGCCGAGTCCGATGCTCCACAAGTGCGTGCGCGCAACCTTTCCGCGGAGATCGCCCGGATCCTGCCCGAACGCTCGTCGGAGGCTTGCGAGCCCGAGACGCACAGCGACGCCGCGGAGGCGCGCTTCCGGCTCTTCGACTCCGTCGCCACGCTGCTCAAGGAATCAGCCCGCGCGCATCCGCTCGTGATCATTCTCGATGACCTGCACGAGGCCGATATGGCGTCGCTGCAGATGCTGCAGTTCCTCGCCCGGGTACTTCACAACGCCAACGTTCTGATCATCGGCACCTACCGCGACGCCGAGATGCGCCGCTCGAGCGAGCGCTCGGCCCTGATGGACGAGATCGTTCGCGACGCTGTGCCGCTCCCGCTCGCCCCACTGACCGAGAATGAAGTGGGCGCTCTCGTGGCCGGGCGCGCGACCGGCGCCGCCCTTGGCATCGTGGCCGAGTTGCATCGCGCCACCGCCGGCAACCCGCTGTTCGTCGATGGGGTCCTCAGGGCACTGGCGGCCGAGGGCCGCCTCGGGAGTGGCGCGCGCATCGACCTCGCAGGATTCACGCTCCCCGACAGCGTGCGCGGCGCGATCCGGCGCCGGCTCGGCCCGCTCTCGTCCGCCGCGCGCGCGGTGCTGACCACCGCTGCGGTGATCGGCCAGGAGTCCGCGCATGAGCTGGTTGCCCAGGTCCACGGGCACGCCGTAGACACGCTCGCAGCGCTGATGGGCGAGGCGGCGGCGATGGGAATCGTTGGCGTCGCCGGGCCCTCGTCATCTCGCTTCACACACCCGCTGTTGCGCGAGGCGCTCTACGACGATCTCGAAGCGGGCGAGCGGATGCGGCTCCACCGCCAGGTCGCCGCCGCGCTGGAGTCATTGCACGGTCCAAACCCGACGCCACGCCTGGCGGAGCTGGCGCATCACTGGCGCGCCGGTGCCCGAGCCCCCGAGGACGTCGAGAAGGCGATCGACTACGCGATTCGCGCCGGCGAGGCGGCGTCGGCGGTGTTCGCCTACGAGGGTGCGACCGAACACTTCAGAGTAGCCGTCGAGCTGGCGGGCACGCAGGGCGGCAATCTGCTTCGCCGCGCGGAGCTCTTCTTCCGTCTCGGTGCAGTCACCTTCCACGTCGATTCCGTCGACTCCATCGGCTGTTTCGAGAACGCCCTGGCCATCTACGAGCAGTTGGGGCTGACCGAGGGGGCGGTGCGATGCCACGCGAAGCTCGCGGCGGTCCGTTCCGTGATCGCCCCACCGCGCTCGGGGTCACGCGATGTGCGCTGGATCTCCGACCCCGCGCGGGTGGGCGATGACCTGCGGCATGCGGAGACTCTGGTTCCCAAGGACGGCGATACTCCAGAGCTTGCCGAGCTGCACTGCGGCGTGGCGAGGAATTCGTTCGTGAGGCTGCGCATCAACGAAGGCCTCGATGCCGGGCGGTGCGCGATGGAGATTGCCGGCCGCTTGCATCGCAGCGATCTCTGGGCCGCGGCCGCCTCCGCGCACGCATGGAATCTCATGTTCAGCGGCCGGCTGGGAGAGGCCGTGGCGCTGGCGGAGACGGCGTGGCAGACCGCCGACCGCGCGGATGATGACGGCGGCGCCTTCACGGCGACCTACGCCGGAATCGCATTCTACTTCGGACTGCACGACTTCAAGGAAGCGATGCGCTGGGCGCGGCGGGAGCTTGGCAAGCCGCGCACCGCCCAGTCGCCATTTCGTCGCGAATCGATCGCGCAGCTCATGGGCAACAACATGGCTCGTCTCGGCGATCTGAGCGAGGCGCGGCGGCTCTCGCCCAACCCGGAGCGGCGGTTCTTTCGCGTCAACCTGCTGATCTTCGAAGGGCAGTGGGAGGAAGCGGAGGATCTGCTCGAGAGCGAGATCGCCGAGTCGCGCAGCGTTGGCAACCTCCTGGAAGTGTCGAACTGCAACTCCATGCTGGCGATCCTCCTGCGGGTCCGCGGCGCGGCGCAGCAAGCTTCGGTGGCGCTCGGCGAGGCGGTGACGGAGATTGGTGAAGCGAATGTGAGGAGCGAGATGCAGATGCGGCCCGCATTGAGCCGGGCCTATGCCGAGCTCGGCCGATACGATGTCGCCGAGCGAGAGCTGGCTCGCTGCCGCGAGATTGTGGCGGCGGGCGAGGACTGGCGGGGGATGTCGGGAGACGTCGAGCTCGCGGCGGCGGTCCTTGCAGCGGCCCGAGGCCGGTATCAGGAGGCCGAAGGCGAATTCGCCGCCGCGCGGACGATCTTTTGTCGCTACAGCGCGCCGTGGGAGGAAGCCGACACGCTCGAGTGCTGGGCGAGCGCGCTGGTGGCCGCGGGCGACCGCGCTCGGGCGGCCGCGAAGTTCGACGCCGCGATCGCGGTCTACCGTCGCATCGGCGCGCCAGAGCGCTGGATCGAGCGCGTGACGTCCATGCGCGAGCGCGCCCTGGCGGCCACGGGAGCCGAGGATCGTGCTTCGGCGGTGGCGATCGCCCGACACCCCTCTTCTGCGACGCTGCGTTGCAACGGCGACTACTGGATCGTCAGCGCCGGTGGCACCTCCACGCATCTGAAGGACATGAAGGGCCTGCACCATATCAGGCAGCTCCTGCGGCACCCTGGGGAGGAGCTGCACGTGCTCGATCTGGTTGGGCGGAGCATGGAAGCTGGAGACCAGCGGGCCGGTCGAAGCGCAGGACCAAGCGTGGGCCTGCCGGTCCTCGATGCGGAGGCGAGGAGTGCGTACCGCCGCCGTTTGGGCGAGCTTCGCGAGGAGCTTGCGGAGGCAGACACCTTCAACGACCTCGGTCGTGCCGCGCAGGCCCGGGCAGAGATCGACGCCCTCACCGCGCAGCTGGCGAGCGCATTGGGCCTGGGCGGCAGAGGTCGTGTCACCGGCGGCGCGGCCGAGCGGGCCCGATCGACGGTCACCCACGCCATCAATGCGGCGCTGCGCAGTATTCGCCGCAGCTTGCCGGCGCTGGCCGACGATCTGGCTCTCCGCCTCACCACCGGCACATTCTGCGTCTATTTGCCCGATCCGGCTCACCCGACCGACTGGATCCTCTAGAAGCCTTCCCGCCTTCACGGCGTGAAGCGCGTCTTCACGCCTCACCAGGCAGGAGGTGAGGCATGAATCGGACGCTCGCGCACCGCACGCCGCTTCTCGTCGGCGTCGCATTGTTGGGTCTCGCTGCGAATCGCATGGCGATGGCGGACAACCTGCTGAAGCCAATACTGCCCGACGTCTCCGCGTACGTGGCGGATCCGGAAGCGGCGCTGGTTCTCGGCAAGGCCCTGTTCTTCGACGAGCAGGTCGGCAGCGACGGTGCTGCGTGCGCGAGCTGCCACTTCTCCGCCGGCGCCGACAGCCGGATCCAGAACCAGCTCTCGCCCGGGCTGAAGGACATCACCATAGGTGAAAACGGCGATGCAACGTTCGGCTCGCAGCGGTCGGACACATCGGCGGTCGCCCTGGGTGAGATGCCCTCCCGAGCGAAGGCGGCCGCAAACTACACGCTCACGCCGGACGACCTGCCATTGCACCGCCTCGTCGACGAACGCGACCGCAACTCGGCGATCGTGACCACGACCAACGACCGGGTCTCGTCGGCCGGCTCGTTCGCCAGCCAGTTCCTCGACGTCCCGCAAGGAAACGAGCGTGACGACGAGTGCGAGGCGCTCTCCGATCCCACCTTCTACACTCAGGCGGAGCCGCCGGCAGGGATCAGACTGCCGACGCGCCAGGTCGAGCCGCGCAATACCCCCACCACCATCAATGCGGTGTTCCTGCAGCGCAATTTCTGGGATTCGCGCGCCAACAGCCTGTTCAACGGCGTCGGCGTATTCGGCATGCGTGACATCAAGGGCGATCCGACCAAGCGGCTGATCGTCGAGGATGGCGACGGCCTCAAGCTGACCTGGCTCGAGATCGAGAATGCGAGCCTGGCCTCGCAAGCCGTCGGTCCGCCGACCAGTCATCTCGAGATGTCGTGTGCCGGCCGCGTCTTTCCCGAGATCGGTAGGAAGATGATTGGCCGCCGGCCACTCGCGCTGCAGGACGTCGACCCGACCGACAGCACGCTCGGCCGGTTCGCCAGGCAGGACGGCAACGGCCTCGAGGTCGAAGACTACGAGCGCCTGATCAAGCAGGCGTTCAGGCCCGAGTATTGGGCCGCGGCGGGGCGCTGGCGGATCATCGAGACCGGTCCTGACAGCTCGGCCCTGCAGGACGATCCGAACGGATACACCCAGATGGAGCAGAACTTCTCCATGTTCTGGGGCATCTCGATCATGCTCTACGAGCAGACCCTGATCTCGGACCAGTCCGAGTTCGACACCAAGGCGGGAGATCTGCGCGCGGCTCCCATCTTTCCGGCGTCGGATTTCAACACCTGCGCCGCGACGCAACTTGGGCAGGAAGACCCATTGTGGCTGCGCGGCTGCCAGTTGTTCTTCACCGGGGATGGCGGTGGGTTTTCCAAGCCGGGCAATGGCGACGGCGCCAACTGCGCGGTCTGCCACCGGACCGACGTCCCCGGGTCCGGTTCACCACCCGTGCAAGGGATGCTGAGCGAAGCGGCGCAATTGCAGGGGGCGCCGCTCGCCATCTTCGTCGATGTGGTGAAGCAGCAGAGCTTCGGCGGAGCGGTGGACCCGACGAGCAACTTCCTCCACCGGCGTGACGCCGGGTTCGCCAGCGTCGGCCTGCGGCCGCCGTTCACCGACCTGTTGATCGGCGCCACCGACGACTACGGGAACCCGCTGTCCTTCGCCCGGCAGTATCAGAGCTATCTCGATCATGGTGGGGCCTTCGCCGCGGGCAGCTCGGCGAACACGCCGCTCGACCCAGCGACGCAGGACGCGTTGTCGACCTACATCCTCGATCCGGTGCTGGAGCGCTCGATCGTGAACTGGCTCAAGACGCCTCCCGGCGAGGCCGCGTTCGATCCGAGCGCGGCGCCGCTCGAAGGGTTTCCTGGCAACGGGGCGCCCGCGTCGGTCGCCACCCAGATCTCGATCGGTGTGGACGGCGCGGCCAAGGCGCCGATCCTTCGCAACGTGGCCCTCACCCCACCGTACTTCAGCTGGGGCGGCTATCCCGATTTGCGGCAGGTAGTGAAGTTCTACAACCGCGGCGGCAACCGGCGCGACATCGGCGGCATCGAGGCCGAGGCCGCAGGCGTGTCGTGCACCACGGGCGACAACATGGGCACCGGTCCGCTCGGCAACACGCCGTTGGCTCAAATTGAGGACGGCGGAGGAATCGAGACGAACTGCGACACCAACGTGGCCCAAGCGGTCAAAGTGCTCAATCTGCTGGACTGCGATCCCGGCTTCCAGGGCATGCCGGGCGACCACGACCCGCGGTGCGCCGCGCAAAACAAGACCGCAGAGACCGACGACCTCGCCGCGTTGGTGCGCTTCATGAAGTCGCTGTCCGATCCGCGAGTCCAGTGCAACCAGGCGCCGTTCGACGGGCCGGAGCTGCACATCTTGAACGGTCACAGGGCGGAGGACGAGGACCACGACGGGTTGGCCGACGACATCGTCGCGGTAATCCCGGCGTCAGGACAGGGTGGCTTCAAGGACCCGAAGCTGTGCATCCCCAATGCCGGCGACATCTTCGCGGCCGGCATGCGCGGCCGGCTGGAGTACGACCCACGCTCTGCGTCGTGCAACGGCGACTGCAACGGCAACGGCGTCGTCGCAGTCACCGACCTGATCGCCGCCGTCAACATCGCCCTGGGACGGGCGCCCCTGAGCCGATGCCTGACCGCCGACGTCAACCGCGACGAGGCTCTCGCCATCAACGAACTCCTCGCCGCCGTGAACGAGCTGCTGAGCGGGTGCGGGTCGGACCTCGCTAGATAGCTGGAATCGTAAGCGATCACCGACTCCGCGAGGCTCCGCGCCGGCTTAGCGCGCCGTTTTCGGGGGCGGAATGGGCCACCCGGCTAGATAAAGAAAACGCAAACCACGGCTTGAGCGGATACGAGCCGATGACACGGATTTTCTGAGGGTTCCCTCCGTGAAATCCGTCAATCCGCGCAATCCGT
>JBOHWA010000906.1:0-6062 GCA_050735855.1 Binatia bacterium | reverse complement strand
CCGCCTCGCTCGCCCTGCGCTACATCGCCTACCTGGTCGAGCATGCCGGGGAGGAGTTCCACGCCCGTCAGCTGATCACCGTCGGCCACCGGCAGTGGGCGGAGGCGGATGCGCCGCTGCGCAGCGTCGCCGGCGCCGATGGGCTGGTGGCGGTGCGCGATCTCGGCGGCGGCGGCGCCGTGCTCGACGTGCGCGCCCGCGACGAATACCGGCAGCGGCTGGTCGAGTTGGGCGAGGAGCTGGCCGAGGCGCAGGCCAACAACGACCTCGGCCAGCTCGATCGACTGCGCGGCGAGATGGAGGCGCTCACCGAGCACCTGGGCAGCGCGCTCGGCCTCGGCGGCCGCGTGCGCCAGTTCGCCTCCGACGCCGAGCGCGCCCGACTGGCGGTCACCAAGCGCATCAAGGCCGGCATCCGGACGATCACCGCCTGTCACCCCGTCCTCGGCCAGCACCTCGCCGACCACATCCGCACCGGCACGTTCTGCAGCTACGACAGCAGCCGCCAGCGATCGGCCGCCGGCGGGTGACGGCCGCGCCGCCGCATGGCGCGCGCGGCGATGCCCACCAGCGCGGCGACCACGGCCGACCACGCCCACCCGTCCAGCGCCGGCGCCGCCGCCGGGACCACGGGTGCGTTGGGTCCTGCGGTCGGCTGCGATGCTGCCGGCGTGACGGTGGCCGTCGCCGCTGCCGTCGGAGGGTCGCTCGGCGACGCGGGGGGCGAGGGGCTGTCACTGGGGCTCGCCGACGGCGTCGAGGTCGGCGTCACCGTCGCGGTCTCGGTCGGCGTCGGACTGGCGGCGACACGCAGCATCTGGGCGAAGACCCCCGCCGCCGCGCCATCCTGCGGCGGCGCGCCGTCGCTCTGCCAGGCGACGAGAAAGCGCTTGCCGTCGGTCGCGACGCTGGGCCATTCCTGGGCGCCGGCGGTGAACGTGTTGACCAGCAGCGGCGCGCCGAGCGCGCCGCCGGCGGGGCCGAAATACTGCGCCCGAACGCCGGATGCATCGCCGTCGTCCGGCGCGCTCTGCTCCCAGGCGACCAGGAAGTTGCCGTCCGGACCGGCGGTCGCCGCCAGGTGGGGGAAGGACGGGGCGGGCACCGGGGCGACCTCGAAGGCGGCGTCGATGGCGTTCCCCGTGGTGTCATAGCGGCGGCCGCGGATGCGGCGCGGATTGCTCTGATTCCACACCACGACGAAGCTGCCGTCGGCCTGCATCGCCGCCGCCGTTCCCAGCTTGGTGCTGGTCGACGTGTCGATGGCGACGTCGCCACTCGCCGGCGTGCCGCCGCTGGCGAACAGGCGCGCGCCCACCGCTCCATAGTCGTCGGCGTTGTGCCAGGCGACGACGAAGTCGCCGCCCCCGTTCATCGCGATCGATGGCGGGCCGGGAAAGCTGGTGGCGAACTCGTTGACCCGGAACTCGGCGCCGGCGGGCGTGCCACCGCTGTCGTAGCGGCGCGCGAAGACGTTGCTGATGAACGGGCTCTCGTAGAAGCGCCGCCAGACGACGACGAAGTCGCCGTCGGCATCGACCGCTACCGCCGGCGGATGCTGGAGGCCGTCGAACGGCGCGCTGTCGACCCGGAACTCGCTGCCCTGCGGCGCACCCGCCGCGTCGAAGCGGCGCGCGGAGATGCTCTCCTCCCCGAGGTGGGTGCTGCTCCACACCACGACGAATGCTCCGTCGGCCGCGCTGGCGACGGCCGGATAGGTCCTGTCGCCCTCGGTGAAGCTGTTGACCAGAAGCTCGCCGCCGAGCGGCGCCCCGGCGGCGTCGTAGCGCTGCCCGAGCACGCGCGGCGGAGCGTTGGCCGCCCAGACGACCACCGACGGCCCGGCCGCGGCCATCGCCGCCGCCGGCTGGGCCTGGTTGCCGAGCGTGAAGGTGTTGACCTGAAACTCGCCGCCGCTGCGCTCGAGCTGCCCAACCACCGCGCGCGGTAGGCCGAGCACCACGGCGACGGCGGCCAACCCGCACGCCACAGCATGGGTCACCGGGCTTGGCATGTCCGCATCCGCCTCTCACCGGGAGGGCGTTCCCCGCCGCCGTGCCCTGGGCACGGCACGGCCGCGGCACGCCCGCACAACAGAACCCGCAACCGCAGAGGAGGACCGTATGCACACATCCAGCAGATGGCGCGCCGTGATCCTGACCGCGCTCGGGCTGGCCGGCCCGTTGGCCATGCCGGCGACCGCCCTCACCGACGCGCAGAAGTGCCAGGCCAGCAAGCTGAAGGAAGCCGGCAAGTACGGCTTCTGCCGGTTGAAGGCCGAGGTCCGCGCGGTCAAGTCCGCGGCGGCGGCCGACTACGCCACATGCGACCTCAAGTTCGCCACCAAGTGGAACGCGGCGGAGGCCGCGGCCGCCGGGGCCTGTACGACCAACGGCGACCAGGATGGAGCGCGCGACTTCATCGCCGAGCACACCGACACGGTCGCCGCGGTGCTGGCCGGCGACCTGCCGCCGCCCGACTGCGGCGACGATCTGGCGCAGTGCACCGGCGACCTCGACCAGTGTGGCGGCGACCTGGCCGCGCTTGCCGCGGCGTCGGCGACGTGCGCCGCCGACCTGAGCGCCTGCAGCGGCAGCCTGGCGACCCTGAGCGGCAAATACGCCATCTGCACGATGGATCTCGCCGGCAGCCAGGCGGCGGCGAGCGCCTGCAACGATGGGCTGAGTAGCTGTATGGTCGCGCGCTCGGGTTGCGAGATCTCGCTGGCGATCTACATGGCCGGACTCGACCAGTGCGAGGCGCGGCCGATCGGGCAGCGCCTGCAGACCGGCCAGGTCCACTGCACCGGGCCCAGCGGCCTGCCGGTCGGCTGCCTCCTCACCGGGCAGGACGGCGAGTGGCGGTATGGGCTGGCGATCGACCAGGCCGACAACGGCGACGGCACGATCAGCGATCGGCGCACCGGACTGATGTGGGAGAAGCTCGGCAACGACGGCGGCATCCACGATCGCGACGACAGCGCGGCGTGGGCCGACGCCTTTGCCAAGGTAGCGACGTTGAACGCCACCGGCTTCGCCGGGCACTCCGACTGGCGGCTGCCGAACGTCAACGAGTTGCAGAGCCTGGTGAACTACGGGGCGGCTGCGCTGACCGTGTTTCCGGCCTTCGACGGCAGCTGCGTGCCGGGCTGCGCGGTGACCGACTGCTCATGCACGCCGGCGGTCGGCCACTGGACCTCCACCAGCCGTCAGGGCGCCGGCGCGTCCGCGTGGACGATCGACTTCGCCAGCGGTGCGGTCGCACCGGCCAACAAGCTCGCCACCCTACTCGCCGTCCGCGCCGTGCGCGGCGGATGATTCGCCAAACTGGCCACGCCCCCCGGTACCCAATCACGAATGACGAAAACGCAGGGTACCATTGCGTGCATCCCACCTCGGCGCGCTCTGCGTTCTCCGCCCCTCCGCGTCAAGGCTTTCTGTCACATTGAGGCTTCACGCAGACGGGCTATCCTCATTGGAGGGCGCCGGGCCCTCGGCGCCGGGTTGGCGACGAGCACCCCGCCCACCGCCCGGCGCCGAGGGACCGGCCGCCCTCCAGCACGGCGCGCAACGCCCGCAGCGCTCCCGCCGAGCGAGCGGAACCCCGCGTGGTCGAGCCGTCGAAGTCCGCGCTGAGCCCGACGGGTTCCTCTGCTGCCGGCGCCACAGTGCGAGACCGGCGACGAGGGTACGCACGACCAGTCCGATGAGCGGCCCGGTGCTGGAGGTCGCCAGCGTGGTCGTCGCCCCGTGGTGGCGCGACCTCCCGCCTCCCCTGAGGCGGGAAACTCTGTGCCCTGGCGCGGCGCTCCGTCCCCTGCGCGGGGCACGCACAAGGCACGCCTTTCCGGTAGGCGACGGCTCCGCCCGAGGGGCCGCGCCCGGGAGGACATGACGCCATGCGCACACTATTGATCGCCCTCGCTTGCCTGGCGACGGTTGCCGTCACCACGACCCGCGCCGCCGCGCTGGGCTGCACGCTCCCCAGTTGTGACGGCAAGGACCCGAGCTGTATCGCGCTGCCGGTGCAGCTGCCCGACGGCTTCCCCTGCACCGACCGATTTGTCGGCGGGCTGTGTGCAGTGAGCCCTGTGGGAACGTGCAAGGACGGCGAGTGCCAGGTGCCGCTCAAGGACTGCGCGGCGATCGATCAGTGCCACGACGCCGGCGTCTGCGATCCCGGCACCGGCGCGTGCTCCCAGCCGCGGAAAGCCAACGGTACGGCTTGCGACGACGGCGACGCCTGCAGCGCGGGCGAGAGCTGTCAGGCCGGGGTCTGCGGCGCGTCGGCACCGGCGGCGGACGGCACCCGGTGCGACGACAGCGACCCGTGCACGCGCGACGACCGCTGCGACGGCGGCACGTGCACGGCGCGCCCCGTCACCTGCGGCCCGACCGGACCGCACCCGCTCGGCGGCGAGCTGGCGGTCAACACCACCACGCCCGGCTTTCAGTACGATCCGGCCATCTGCCGCGGCGCGAACGGCGACGCGGTGGTCGTCTGGTCCGACGTGACGCTCGACCCGCGCACCGGGCAGCCGGCGAGCGGGCGGATCGTTGGCCGCCGCTTCACCCGCGCCGGCGCGGCGCTCGGCGGCGAGCTGGCGATCAGCGCCCCGGGTGTGATCGCGATCAATCCAGACGTCGCCTGCGCCGCCAACGGCGACTTCGCCGTCGCCTGGACGCAGCTCTTCGCCAAAGATGGGCTCTCCGACACCAACATCGTCGCGCGCCGCTATGCCGCCGACGCGACGCCCAAGGGCGATCCGTTCGTGGTCAACACCGACTTCGCCGGTCGGCAGGGCGGCATCCTGAACGGCCTCGCCATCGCCAGCGACGCGGCCGGCGGTCTGATCGTCGTCTGGCACACCCCGGACCAGGACTTCGGCGGCGCGCCTGTCTCCGCCCGCCGCTTCGCCGCCGACGGGGCGCCGCTCGGCGACCAGTTCGAGGTCAACGACGCCATGCGCCGCTCACAGGGCCTGCCGGACGTCGCCGCTTACGCGGACGGCAGCTTCGTCGTCGCGTGGACGGGCGAGGACGTCGACACCGAGGACATCAAGGTCCGCCGCTACGCCAGCGACGGCGCGCCGCTGGGGGCGGAGTTCCGCGCCAACGCCACGACGATGGGGCAGCAGGGCTTCGGCATCGCCTACGGCGAGCAGGGGCCGGCGGTGGCGGCGCTCGACGACGGCGGCTTCGTCGCGGCCTGGACCAGCTTCGTCCCCGATGCGACAGACGGGACCGGTGCGCCGGTGATCCGCGTGCAACGCTTCGCGGCCGACGGGCAGGCGGTCGGGGCCGAGCACATCCTGACCGCACCGCCGAAGGTCTACGTGGCGATGCCCGACGTCGCCGGGCTCGGCGCCGGGAGCTTCGCCGTGGCGGTGAGCAGCTTCGACTTCAACATGTTCTCGGTCGACACCAGCAGTGTGTACGTCCAGCGCTTCGGCGCCGACAGTCTGCGCAGCGGCCCGGCGGTCCCCGTCGCCGCTGGCGTCGCCGACCGGCTCGAGGGCGCCGTGGTGCTGACCAGCGCCGACGGCGCCAAGATCGGCCTCACCGGCGGGGGCGCCGCCATTGCCGGCGCCGCCAACGGCGAGTTCAGCGTCGCCTACGAGAGCGCCGGTCGCCCCGACCCGAGCGAGGTGTTCCACGGTCGCGACGGCGACGGTGCCGGCGTCTTCGCGCGCGGCTACGTGCCCGCCGACCAATGCCGCCAAGCCGAGACCTGCGATCCGGCCACCGGGATGTGCGCCCCCCCGAAGGCGGACGGCAGCGTGTGCGATGACGGCGACGCCTGCACCCGCGACGATGTCTGTATCGCCGCCAGCTGCGGCGGCCGGCCGTCCACCTGTCTGGCGGATCAGTGCCAGGAGGACGGCGGCACCTGCGATCCGGCGACCGGCGTCTGTGCCTTCCCGCCGAAGCCCGACGGCACGGTGTGCCGCGACCTCGACCGCTGCACGCCGGCGGACACCTGCGCCGCCGGCGTCTGCGTCGGCGGCGCGCCGCTGCAGTGCCCCGGCCCGCCGGGCGCCTGCGAGGAGGCTCCGGCCTGCG
>JBOHWA010000905.1:0-2484 GCA_050735855.1 Binatia bacterium | reverse complement strand
GCGTGCCCGAGTTCGGCCCGGTGCTGACCTACAAGCTGCTCGGCATGGTGTTCATCACGTTCTTCTCGATCCTGCTCTTCTCCAACATCGTCACCGCGCTCTCGACCTTCTTCCTCTCGCGCGAGCTCGACCGCCTGGTGGCGGCGCCGATCTCCCTGCGCCACCTGTTCTACGCGCGCTTCGCCGAGACCATGATCGACTCCTCGTGGATGATGCTGGTGTTCGCCCTGCCCGCCTTCCTCGCCTATGGCGTCGTCCACGCGACCGGTCCCGCCTTCTACATTGTCACCGCGCTCACCCTGCCGCCCTTCCTGATCATCCCGGCGGCGGTTGGCATCTGTGTCACGACGGTGCTGGTCAACGTCTTCCCAGCGCGCCGCACCAAGGACATCCTCGTGCTGCTGTCGGTCGTCGCCGTCGCCATGCTCTATCTGCTCTTCCGCCTGGTGCGGCCGGAGCGGCTGGTGAACCCCGAGGGCTTCGCCGACTTCACCACCTTCCTGGCCGCCATGCGCACGCCGGAGTGGACCTTCCTGCCCAGCACCTGGGCGGCGGAGATCCTCTTCCCGCTGCTCGGCCTGCGCGACGGACATCCGCTCTTCTACTACGCCCTGCTGGCCAGCACCGCCGCGGTGGCCGTCATGCTCAGCGAGGCGATCGTCGCCCGCCTCTACCTGCGCGGCTGGACCAAGGCGCAGGAGGGTCGCCAGACCCGCATCACGCGCCAGGCGCTGTGGGAGAAGGGCTTCACCGCCCTGATGGCCGTGCTGCCGCTGCAGACCCGCATCATCGTCATCAAGGAAGTGAAGACCTTCTTCCGCGACACCAGCCAGTGGTCGCAGCTCATCCTGCTCGGCGCCCTGGTCGTCGTCTACGTCTACAACTTCAGCGTGCTGCCGCTGCACGGCAGCCCGCTGGTGACGTTCTACTTCAAGAACGTCGTCGCCTTCCTGAACCTGGCGCTGGCCGCCTTCGTCCTCGCCTCGGTCGCCGCCCGCTTCGTCTTCCCCTCGTTCAGCCTCGAAGGGCGCGCCTTCTGGCTGTTGAAGGGCGCGCCGCTGCCGCCGCGGCGCATCTGGTGGGCGAAGTTCTTCGTCGGCGCGGCGCCGCTGCTGGTGTTCGGCGAGATCCTGGTGCTGGCGACCAACACCTATCTGCAGGTGATGCCGTTCATGATGTGGCTCTCCGCCGCGACCTTGTTCGGCATGGTGTTCGCGATCGTCGCGCTGGCACTGGCGGTCGGCGCCACCTATCCCAACCTCGACGCCGACAACGCCGCCAAGGTGGCGGCCAGCGCCGGCGGTCTGGTCTACATGATCCTCTGCATGTCGTTCATCGGCGCCGTCGTCGTGCTCGAAGCCTGGCCGGTGTACGCGATCTTCACCAGTCGCTTCACCGAGATCCCGCTGACCGTCAGCGCACGGCTGGGCATCGCGGCATCGTTCGCGGCGGTGATCGGTTTGATCGGCGCCGTCCTGATCGGCTCGATCCGCCAGGGCATCCGGCGCCTGGAAGAGATCGAGCCGTAGCGGCCGGGCGCTAGGGCGCCGGCGCCAACGCCGCCTCGAGCGCGGCAAAGGGATCGCCGCCGGCCGCCGCCGCCGAGCGGATCCACGCGATCGTCGCGCGCAGGTCGTCGCCGTTGCGCGCCGCCGCGGCTTCGAACAACGCCAGGCGATCGGCGTAGAGCCGGTCGTGCATGAGGATCGCGTTGTTCAGCGGACCGCGCCAGAACCCGGCGTACTCCTCGGTCAACCACTGCTGGCCGGCGCAGCCGGCGCGCAGCGCATCGAACAGCGGTGTGCGCGCACCGGGATCGACGCCCGCTGCGTAGGCGGCCTCGAGGCGCGCCAGGCCGCGCGCCAGGCAGGCGGAAAACGTCAGCGCATCGGACCAGCGCGCCGCCGCCTGCGTGGCGCGCGCGGGGTCGCCGCGCAGCGCGAAGAAGCGCTGCGCCCCGCGATGGCCGACGAAGGTGGCGAACGACTCGTTGAAGGCCGCCTGGCCGGGCACGTAGAGCGTGCTGTGCAGCAGCTCGTGGAGCATGGTCTCGGCCAGCCGCACCTGGTCGTAGGCCAGCAGGGTCGAGAGCAGCGGATCGTCGAACCAGCCGAGGGTGCTGAAGGCGATCGCCGGGCGCACGTCGGTGTCGTAGCCGTCGGCGTCGAGCGACGCGGCCAGCGCGCGCGCCTGGGCGACGTCAAAGTAGCCGCGGTAGGGCACGTCGCCGACGATCGGAAACCACCACGTGTAGGGCACCAGGCGATCACGCGGCGCGGCGCTGACCACATGCACGATCTGGCCGGCGTCGACCTGTGCCAGCGACGTGTAGCTGCCGCCGACCGACAGACCGAGATCGGCGGCGGCGAAGGCGCGCACCGCCAGGGAGAGCTCGAGCTTGGCGCGCGTGCCGGCGTCGAGCTCGCCGGCGAGCAGCGTCTCGATCGGTTGGCGGCGCCACAACAGCCGTGCCTCTTCGTAGGC
>JBOHWA010000904.1:0-3017 GCA_050735855.1 Binatia bacterium | reverse complement strand
ACGTCGCAGTCGCCCGCCGTCGGACGGCAGGTCGTCGTCGCCGACAGGAATCCATCAGCCGGGCAATTCGGCCCGGAGCCGGTGCAGCTCTCTGCCACGTCGCAGTCTCCCGCCACGGCGCGGCAGGAAGTCGTCGCCGAAGCAAAGCCGTCGGCCGGACAGTTCGCGTTCGCGCCGGTGCAGGTTTCCTGGACGTCGCAACCGCCGCCGGAGTTGGCGCGGCAGACCTGGCCAACGCTGCGGAAAGTGCAGTTCGAATTGCAGCACGAGGTGCCGCTGCCGTTGGCGCCGCCCAGGTCGCACTGCTCCCCGGTGCCGTTGATCACGCCATCGCCGCAGAAGTTCGTGAAGGTGACGGTGACGAAGTGACCGTCAGTCGCCTGCGTGCGGCTCGGACTGCCGGTGTATTCGCAAGCGCCGCAACCCGTCGTCGAGCCATTCTGCTGGCCCAGGCGGACCGCCGCCTCGCACGAGTTGCTGCGTACGCTGCCGTTCCAGGTGAAGGTCAGCGAGTGGTTCTGTCCGACGCCGTTGCTGAGGCGCAGGATGGTGGCGTTGGCCGACTGGCTGACCGCCGTCTGTTGGTTGCCGGTGCCATTGTTGACGTCGACCGCCGCATGGGTGAGCGCGCCCGTCGTCAGGGCGATGTTCGACGACGAGGAGAGGGCACTCATGTGCGCCTGCCCGTTGCAGTTGAGCAGATCATCGTTGCGCTGCACCATCCCGATCCGATCGCTCTGCAGGGCGACCTGGTAGCTGCCGGGGGCGGTCGCCGTGAAGGAGACGTTGTGCGACGCGTTGCTGCTGGTGTCGCGGGTGGTCAAAGTGCCGACGTCGGCGTTGATGTTCCACGCGTAGCGGCTGACCACCGTCGCGGCGGTGTTGGTCGGCACGGTGGTGACAAAGCCGCAGAAGCCGTCGGCGTTGTTCGCCCCGGTGCACGACGACCCGGCGCTAGTGCTTGCCCCGCTGGACAACCCCTGCGCATCGGCCGATTGAGCCGACCAGAGCATCACCGCGGCGGTGAGAACCATCGCACAGAAGATGCGAGCGCTGCGCGTCATACGTTCCCTCATGATGTCCCCCAACTCTCGGTTGCTACAGGGAACCGGCCGCGCGGCGTTCCCCCCCGTTTTGTCCCACCTCGGAATGTTTGAGAGCAGTTCCGCACGATACTGCTATCTCGTCGACTAGCACGGCGCACGTGCCGATTGTCAAGCAATTTTCAGCCTCTAAGGGTTCACCCTAACGCGGCTAGGGTGAACCCGCGCCCCCGCTGTCGCCCGTCCCGGCCGGTCGCGTCGCCGCCAATGCGGCGTCGAGGGCGCGGCGCGCATCGCGCGAGTCAGGCCGCAGGCGGGCGGCGGTGGTCAGGTGCGGGATGGCCTCGGCGAAGCGCTGTTGATCCGACAGGAGGGTCCCCAGATTGAACGCGGCCTCGGCGTAGCGGGGGTCGAGGGCCAGGGCGGCGGCGTACTGTTCGGCGGCGGCCTCGAGCTGGCCGTCCGAGGCGAGGGCAAAGCCCAGGCCGTTGCGAAACTGGGGGACGTTGGGGCGCTCGGCCACGGCGACCCGCAACTGCGCGACGGCCTCGCGCCAGCGGCCGAGCCGGATGAGCGCGTTGCCGAGGTTGTTGCGCATGGCGGCATAGCGCGGCCGCAGCGCCACGGCCGCCTCGAAGTGCGGCAGCGCCGCCTCGGACTCGCCGCGGCGGACGAGATCGCTGGCGAGCAGAAAGTGGGCCATGTAGTTGTCGCGCGTGACCCGTAGGGCATGGCCGAAGAGCGTCTGCCCATCGCGCCAGTATCCGATCTGCCCCGCGCTCAGCCAGGCGCAGGCGAGCAGGATGCCGGCGCCGCCGGCGGCCGGCAGCGCGGCGGACCAGCCCAACCGCTGGGTGGCCGCCGCCGCGCTCCAGGCGACGGCGATGCCGATGCCGATCATCGGAATGTAGGTGAAGCGGTCGGCCCACCCCTGCTCGCCGACCTGCACCAGGCCGACGACGGGCGCCAGCGTGACGGCAAACCAGAGCCAGCCGACCGTGACGAACGGCCAGCGCCGCAGGGCGGCGATCGCCAGGGCCGTGCCACCGACCAGCAGCGCCGCGCCGGCGGCGACCAGCGCGGCCGACGGGGCCGGATCGTAGGGATAGAAGGCCGCCAATGGCGCCGGCCAGGCGAGCCGGCCGAGATAGCGGGCATAGTTGGCCAGCCCGACCAGCACGCGGGTCGAGAGCGGCAGCGCCTCGAGCGGCAGCACGGCGCCGCCGGCGCGCTGCGCGACGACGGTGACGGCGCCGGCCGCCAATGCCAGGGCGACGAACGGCAGTTTCTCTCGCAGCAGCAGGCCCAGGGCCGCCCGCGCCGCGGCGGTCGAGCCCAGCGGCAGGCGCGACAGCGGCCACATGTCGAGCAGCAGGAGGACGATCGGCAGCGTGACCAGCATCGGCTTGGCCAGCAGGCCGAGCGCGAAGGCCAGCATGGTGGCGGCGTAGCGGCCGGCCGACGGCCGCTCGACGTAGCGCGCATAGCACCACAGGGTCGCCATCCAGCCGGCGGCGCTGAGCACGTCCTTGCGCTCGGTCACCCAGGCGACCGACTCGACCTGCAGCGGATGCAGCGCGAACAGCGCGGCGACGAAGCCGCTCGGCCACAGCGCGCCGGTCATGCGGCCGAGGGAGAGGAAGAGCAGCGCGGCCGCGAGCCCGTGCAGCAGGACGTTGGTCAGGTGGTAGCCGCCGGCCCAGGCGCCGAAGAGGGTCGCGTCGAGCATCAGCGACAGCCAGGTCAACGGGATCCACAGCGAGGCATGGAAGCTGCCGAAGGCCCAGGCGACGCCGGCCGCGCTCAGCCCGGCCTGCACGCGCGGGTTGTCGACCACGTAGGTCGGGTCGTCGTAGGGGACGAAGCCGAAGCCGCCGACCGGCGCGTACAGCGCGGCGGTCGCGGCAACCAGCGCCGCGGCCATCAGGAAGCGCCGGCGATCGCGGGGCGAGCGGTCGGGGGCCGGGAGGGCGC
>JBOHWA010000903.1:0-1770 GCA_050735855.1 Binatia bacterium | reverse complement strand
ACGTTGCACTGCAACAGGTTGGCTTCGTTTTCGTCACTCCTACGCTGGAGGCGGGAGTCTATGAGCTGGCCGCTGGTCGCAAGGTTGGCGCGGTAGGCGTCGCGGTCGCCGACGGCGTGGCGCTGCTGGTCGTCGTCGGGCTCGGCGGCGGCGTGTCGGTGGGCAGCGCGGTGGGCGTGTCGGTGGGCAGTGCGGTGTCGGTCGGTGTCGGCGTCGGGGGCTCGAACAGCGCCGTGAGGTCGCCGCACGATCCACTGCCGGCGGCGAGGCGGCTCCAGGCGCTGTCGTACGTGTAGCCGTAGTTGTAGGCCTGCACGGTCACGTCGGCCAATTGCGTCACCGGGCCATACCCTTCGTCGCCCTGCGCCAGGTTGCTCGCCGTGTACACCAGCTGGCCGCCGATGCGGTACTCGACCGCCGTCCCGGTGAAGGTGACGCAGAAGTCGGTCCAGCCGTCGAAGGTCACCGTCGCCGCGAGATCGTTCCATCCGCCGTTGGCGCCGTCGAAGACGCGGTAGCGCGGCGTCCCGCCAATATCGTTGTCGTGATCGGGGAAGGCGGCGTTGGTGAAGCCGACGATCGGGAACACGTCGCAGCTGGCGCCGCCGCAGGTGTCGCCGCCGGTCGCCGGCCACAGCGTCGCCCACAGATCGCTGCGGCGGCTGCCGCTGCCGTCGATCAGGCTCGCGGTGCTCCACGCCGACGGGATGTAGAGGCTGCCGATCCAGGAGGCCGGCGCGGCGATCCCGCCGACCTGAATCTTGCGGCCCTGCGTGTTGTAGAACGCGCTGTTGTACGACGGCGCCCGCACGCTCTGGCCGTCGGCCGCGGCGACGCCGAGGCGCAGCACGTCGCTGCGCCCGTTCTGCGTGCCCGCGTTCTCGAAGGCGCTCGGCGGGTAGCGATCGGGAGACCACGCCGCAGCGCTCGGGCTCGCCGAGGTCGGATAGGCCGGCAACAGCTGGGCGTCGCACGCCCCAGCCCAACTCCACGCCAGCAGCGCCGCCGCGCCGAGCAGCGCATGCCGTGCCGCTCCACTGCGGCGCGGCCGCGATTCGTCGCTTCGATACGTCCGATCAGTCGTGTGAACAGATGACATGGCAGATCCAAACCTCTGGGTCCGCGTTCAGCACGGTCTGTGCCACAGCGCTCGGCTCTACAGCTGATTCGCGGGCAGACCAGTCATGTGCCAACCGGGTCGGCACTCGCGTAGCGCCGGCGGGCGCGATTTGGCGATGGCGCGCGCGCGGTGGCCGCCTTTCGCTCGCCACCGGCGCGTGGCAGAGGAGCGCATGCCGACGCCGCGTCATGCGATCTGGGGCTCCGAGCTGTCGCCGTTTGCGCTCAAGCTGCGCGCCCTGTGCGACTATGCGGAGCTCCCGTACCGCTGGCTGCCGGCCGACGGCGGGCGCTGGGAGAACTACCGCGCGCTGCGCGCCATCGAGGGCGCCAAGCGGCGGCGCGCGGTGATCCGCCATCCGGCGCCGAGCGAGCTCGACGAGTACCCGTTGGTACCCTACCTGGTCGAGGACGGCCAACGGGTCTTCTACGACACCTCGGCCCTGGCCCATTGGCTCGACGATCACCACACCCCGACGGCGGCCCGGCTGTTCCCCGACGACGACGCCGGGCTCGCCTTCGCCGCACAGTTGATCGACGAGGCCTTCGACGAGCTCGGCCTCTACATGGTGCATCACAACCGCTGGGTGCTCTCCGCCGCCACCAACGACGCCGGCGCGCGGCTGGCCGGCGAGTTCGCGCGCGTCCTGC
>JBOHWA010000902.1:0-2155 GCA_050735855.1 Binatia bacterium | reverse complement strand
CCTCCGCGTTCTCCGCGTCTCCGCGGTGAGAAATCTTGCTTTGGAGACATCCATGTTCACACACGACGTTCGCAATGGCATCGCCTGGGTCACGTTCGATTCCGGCGGCATGAATACGCTCTCGGCTGACGCCGTGGAGGGGCTCAACAGGGTCGTCAAAGAGATCGCGGCGACTCACGCGAAGACGCCGCTCAAGGGTGTGATCCTGAAGGGCAACAAGTTCGGGCTCGGCGCCGGTGCCAACATCGGCGAGCTGATGTCGGCCGACGCCGCGCAGCTCGGCGGCTTCATCGATCAGGGGCACGCGCTGCTCTACGCCATCGAGGAAGGCCCCCTGCCCTGGCTGGCGGTGATCGATGGCTTCGCGCTCGGCGGCATCTACGAGCTGGCGCTCGCCTGCCGCGGCATCATCGCGACCGAGAAGTCGACCGTCGGCTTTCCCGAGATCCGCCTCAACATCTTCCCCGGCCTGGGCGGCACGCAGCGCATGCCGCGGCGCAGCGGGTTGGTCAACGCCAGCGATCCGATCGCCGGCGACGCCGGCTTCACCGCCGTGCTCACCGGCAAGAATTTCAAGGCCAAGGACGCCGCAGCGATCCGCATGGTCGACGCGGTGGTGCCGGCGGGCGAGAACCTCGACGCCTTCGCCGAGCGCTTCCTGCTCGACACCCTGCCGACCGTCGATCGCACGCCACCGGTCGACCTCGCCAACGCCGAGGGCCTGCGCCCGATGGTGCTGCCGATGGTCGAGAAGGCCACCATGGGCCGCCTGCACCCGCGCGCCCCGTACGTCGCGCTCGACGTCATGATCAAGGGCGCCGGCCTGCCGCTGCGCGAGGCGAACCAGGTCGAGCGCGACGCCTTCGTCCAGGTCGCCACCTCGCCCGAAGGCAAGGCCGGCATGCGCTTCTTCTTCACCCAGCAGGCGGTGCAGAAGCTGCCCAAGAGCTTCCCCGGCAAGCCGCGGCCGCTGAAGAAGATCGGCATCGACGGCATCGACGGCTACATGGGCAACGCCATCGGCTGGCTCGCGCTGGAGGCGGGCTACGAGGTGGTCGGCCACGTGCCGCTGGCGCAGTTCGCCGCGGCGGTGCCCGACAAGCTCAGGGCGAAGTACGCGCGCGCCGTGAAGAAGGGCGCGCTGAGCCCCGCCGACGTCGAGCGCAAGGTCGGCAGCGTGAAAGTGACGAGCACGATCAGCGATCTCTTCGACTGCGATCTGGTGATCGAGGCGCGCATGGAGAACCGCGCGATCAAGGCGCAGTTCTACCAGGCGCTCGGCGCCGGCATCAAAAAGGACGCGCTGATCGCCTCCAACTCGAGCTCGATGGGACCGGGCATGCTGAGCGCCGACTTCGCCGCCGGCGGCGGCGACGCGAAGCAGATGCTCAACCTGCACTTCTTCAGCCCCGCCGAGCACCCGATGATGCAGCTGGTCGAGATCATCGCCAGCGAGCAGACGACGCCCGACGCCGTCGCCACCGCGCACGCCTTCGTGCGCAGCATCAACAAGACGCCGGTCGTCCTGCGCGACGGCTCACCCGGCTTCCTGGTCAACGCCGGCCTGGCCGCCTACATGCTCGCCGCCGAGGAGATCTATCGCGAGGGTACGCCGGCCGCCGACATCGACCGGGCGATGCGCGAGACCATCTTTCCGGTCGGCCCGTTCGAGCTCGGCGATCAGGCCGGCCTCGATATCGCCGCCGGCATGTTCGATACGATCGCCGCCGCGGGCCCGCTGCCCTTCGAGCCGCTGGTGTGGGCCCTGCGCGCCCAGAAGCGCTTCGGCATCAAGAGCGGCGCCGGCGTCTACGACTACGCCGGCGGCAAGCGCCAGGGCGAGTGGGCCGGCCTCGCCGCGCTGGTGCCCGACCGCGGCAGTCGCATCGCGGGCAAGGACGAGATCGTCGCGCGCTGCGCCAAGGCCCTGTACCGCAAGGCGCGCGAGCTGTGCGACCGCAAGATCGTCGCCTCCGAGGAGGAGTGCGATCTGTCCTTCGTCTTCGGCATCGGCTTCGCCATGTACCTCGGCGGCCCGATCTTCTACGGCCAGCAGCAGGGCTGGGACAAGCAGTAGAACCGTGGAGGGCGCCGGGCCCTCGGCGCCGGGGGCGGGGCGGCCGGGGCCGGGCCGCCGCCGTGCACGCCCCACCAC
>JBOHWA010000901.1:0-3894 GCA_050735855.1 Binatia bacterium | reverse complement strand
GGGTGACACCAGCGACGCCTCGGCGACCTGCAGCCTGCCGCACGCCGGCTGCATCAACGGCTCAGACAGCTCGATCCGCGTCGACGTGACCGTCGGCAACGGCGCCGCCGACATCTGCGGCGGCGGCTCTACCGCCAACGCCATCGTCGCCATTCCGGTCTTCACCCGGACGTGGTCGGACGCCAGCGGCGGCATGGCCATCCCGCCCTGCGCCGGCGACGGCGTCTTCAACGGCGGCGACACGATCATCACCCAGTTCCCGCAGATCCTCGACTTCACCACCGACGCCACCTCGACGGCGTTCGTCGACCTCGACGCCAACGGCTGCTCGAAGGCCGGCCTCGAGGGCCCGGGCGGCAAGAACGGCACGGGCGTCTGCCTCAACATCGGCGCGGGCACGATCACCACGGCCGCGTCCGGCACGATCGGCTCGGCCGGCGCGCCGACCTACGATCTGACCTTCTCCTCGGTTCTGACCAACTCGGTCACCGGTCCGGCGGCGCCGCTCGGCGCCGTCTGCGCCTCGCCGCCGATCATCAACTTCGGCGGTCTGGCCACGCGCTGCATCCCGTAAGCTAGGCAACACCGTCAGGCAGGAAAGCCCCCGGGGATCTCCCCGGGGGCTTTTCTTTTTTCCGCCCCGACGGGTCTGCTACCATCGGCGCTGTTTCCCCCACCTCTGCGACACCAGAACCGGAGAGCCGCTGCGCCAGCGGCAGCCGCTCTCCACGGACCTCCGCCGGTTGATCAGGCGCGAGACGGAGAACACACGATGCTGCGAGAGCGATTCGAACGTTCCATCCAGGCGGCGGTCGCGGCCGCCCTGTCCATGCTGCTGCTGCTGCCGGCCGGCGCCGGGGCGCAGATGCCGACCACCGCCCCGGCCAAGCCGCCGGCGCCGATGCCGAGCACCATCGAAGGCTTCGGATCGGTGGCCGCCAAGCCGTTCACCGAGGCGACACGCGTCGTCGGCAGCGTCACCGCGGACCTCAGCGGCGTGTGGCTGCTGCTGGCATACACCGAGATCGGCTCGGGCAAGGCAAAGACGTTCCCGCAGTTGCTCAAGATCACCAAGGGCGCGGACGGGCCGGAGATCAACCTGGTCGACGTGCGCTGGCCGCCGGCGATGAAGGAGTCGCTGCGCCAGGCGAACAACCGCACCCTCGAGGCCTGGGCGCCGAGCGCCGAGGAGCGCGCCACGTTGGCGAAGAGCTGGGCGACGCTGCCGAAGCAGGAGCAGAAGTTCCTCGACGACTTCCACTTCGCCAAGATCGATTACACGCTGATCGCGCCGGACCGCTACGGCGACACGCTCAAGAGCGACGAACTGCTCAACAAGGTGCTGGCGGACAGCAAGTTCGCCCTGAAGATAGAGGAGCAGTACTACCCGCGCGACCTGGGCGAGCTGAACAGCCGGGTTTCGCAGCTGGCCAGCCGCACGACCATCTACGCCTTCAAGAGCTCGACCGACACCGAATGGAAGGGCGAACAGGTGCTCGGCTTCGTCGCCGCCGGCGCCGGCACGCCGCTGCCGCTGAACTTCTCCGGCCCGTTCGTCATGCAGCGGCTGGCGAAGCCCTGAGCGCGGCGCTCGGCGAGGCTTTGTGATGACCGCCCTGCTGCGCGCCCTGGGCCTCGCGTTCGCGCTCCTGCTGGCCCCGTCGGCCGGCACGGCGGCGGACGTCTTCGACAAGGTCGACCACCACTACGTCGACAACGACGGCGTCACCATCCACTACGTCACCCGCGGGCGCGGCCCGCTGGTGGTGCTGATCCACGGCTTTCCCGACTTCTGGTACGGCTGGCGCGAGCAGATCCCGCTGCTGGCGCGCCGCTTCCGCGTCGCCGCCGTCGACCTGCGCGGCTACAACCTGAGCGACCAGCCGCGCGGCGTCGAGGCGTACAACATCGGCCTGCTGGCCAGCGACATCGCGGCGGTGGTGCGCGACCAGGGCTACGAGAAGGCGCACATCGTCGGCCACGACTGGGGCGGCGGCGTCGCCTGGACCTTCGCCGCGCTCTTCCCGCAGATGACCGACCGCCTGGTGGTGCTGCAGACGCCGCATCCGCGCGGCCTGCTGCGCGAGCTGCGCAACAACCCGCAGCAGCTGATCAACAGCCAGTACGCGCGCACCTTCCAGCAGGAGGGCGCGCACCTGGGCTTCACCGCCGCCGGGCTGGCCGGGTGGGTGCGCGATCCGACAGCGCGGGCGCACTACGTCGAGGCCTTCGAGCGCTCCGACTTCGAGGCGATGCTGCACTACTACAAGGCCAACTACCCGCGCGCACCGTACGACGACGTGGCGCTGCCCACCATCCCGGCGCCGCTGCTGATCATCCACGGCACCGGCGACGGCTTCCTGCTCACCGACGGCCACAACGGCGTGTGGAACTGGGTCACCGGCCCGATCACCGTGCGCACCGTCCCCGGCGTCGGCCACTTCATCCAACAGGACGCCGCCGACCTGGTGACGCACACCATTTACGAGTGGCTGCGGCGCAAGCTGTAGGTCGGTCCCCGTCGACGGCTCTGCCGTCTGCCGGCGGGCGCCGCGGGCATTTTTCGAAGACCCCTCCCCCCTGGCAGGCAGGGGTGCTCGAGGCAAGCGTTCTCGCTCCCCCCATCCTGTCCTTCCCCCGCCAGGGGGGGATGGGACCTTGGGATGAGCACCGCCGAATCAATGAATCGGCGCCGGCGACGAGAGACGCGCACCGCGCAGATCGCCCAGTCCCGCCACCCCGCGTTCGCCGCATGACTCGGAGGGCGCCGGTTGTAGGCGCCGTGCCGACGACGGTTCCGTGGTTCCGTGAGCTCTGCCCAGAAAGGACAAACCACGGATTGCGCGGATCCGAGCCGATGTGGCGGAGCTTCTGCGGGTTCCCGCCGTGAAATCCGTCAATCCGCGCAATCCGTGGTCGGCTTTTTCGCTTCTGCGCGCAGGTGGCGCCCGCTGCCCCGGGAGAGCGAGCTCTCCCGGGGCGGGGTCGGTTGAGCTTACGGGATGCAGCGCGTCGCCAGACCGCCGAAGTTGATGAGCGGCGGCGAGGGACAGGTGGCGCCGAGCGGCGCCGCCGGACCGGTGATGGTGTTGAGCAGAACCGAGGAGAAGGTCAGATCGTAGGTCGGCGCACCGGCCGAGCCGATCGTGCCGGTCGCGGCCGTGGTGATCGTCCCCGCGCCGAGGTTGAGGCAGACGCCCGTGCCGCTCTTGCCGCCGGGGCCCTCGAGGCCGGCCTTCGAGCAGCCGTTGGCGTCGAGATCGACGAACGCCGCCGAGGTGGCATCGGTGGTGAAGTCGAGGATCTGCGGGAACTGGGTGATGATCGTGTCGGTGCCGTTGAAGACGCCGTCGCCGGCGCAGGGCGGGATGGCCGAGCCGCCGCTCGCATCGGACCACGTGCGGGTGAAGACCGGAATGGCAACGATGGCGTTCGCCGTGCCGCCGCCGCCACAGGTGTCGGCGGCGCCGTTGCCGACGGTCACGTCGACGCGGATCGAGCTGTCGGAGCCGTTGGCGCAGCCGGCGTGCGGCAGGCTGCAGGTCGCCGAGGCGTCGCTGGTGTCACCCTGCTCGAGCACGGTGAAGTCCGAGCCGCCGTTCGAGTCGATGCGGCCGACGCCGCAGCCCGTCTGCGTGATCTCGGTGTAGAGGCCGAGGGCCGGGATGCAGAAGATCGGCGCGTTGAAGCCGCCCACCGGCACGACGGTGTTGTGCACGCAGTTCGGCAGCGTGGCCGCCGCGACGTCCTGCACGATGGAGCCGCCGGCCGGGAACGGGAAGGCCGGGAAGATCGAGACCGACAGCGTGCCGCCGGCCAGCTGGGTGATGGTGTAGACGCGCGGCGCGATTGGGCACGACGCGGTGTTGGTCGGCGTCGCGGTCGGCGTCACCG
>JBOHWA010000900.1:0-2095 GCA_050735855.1 Binatia bacterium | reverse complement strand
GGTCTGCACGCCGAGCTCGCGGGCGTAGTGGTGCACGCCCACTTCGCGGATGCCGAAGCCGGCGCGGATGGCGCGGCCGTAGAGCTCGGCGTTGATCAGCGCGCCGGTCGACTCGAGGGTGATCGTCGTCAGCACCTTCTTCGGGATCAGCTTGAACGCGCAGTTGAGGTCCTTGACGTAGACCCCGAGCATGATGCGCACCAGCCAGCCGCCGAACAGCTTGGCGTTGAGCCGGCGGATGAGCGGATCGCGCCGTTCGATGCGGAACCCCGTGACGATGACGTCCTCGCTGGCCAGCGGCAGCAGCTTGTCCAGGTCGTTGATGTCGAACTGCCCGTCGCCGTCCATGTAGAACACGTAGCGCTTGACCGCGGCGTCGAAGCCGGTGCGCAGGGCCGCCCCGTAGCCCTTGTTCTGCGGATGGTGCTGCGGCCGCACGCGCGGATTCTCCTGGTGCAGGCGGTCGATGATCTCGGCGGTCTTGTCCTTGCTGCCGTCGTTGACCGGCAGGATCTCATAGTCGATGCCGAGCGGCTCGAGGTAAGCGGCCACCTGGCCGACGACGCGCTCGATGTTGGGCTCCTCGTTGAAGGCCGGCAGGACGACCGACATTTCGGTCACCGGTCCACTCGCCTTGCTTTTTGGCTCGTCGCTCATACAATCCCCTCGCTCGTCATCGACTACTGATGATCATCGAGTGCCCACACTGTCTCACCCGCTTCCGCCTCGATCCTTCGCAATTGTCGGACAGTCGATCGATGTTGAAGTGCGCGCGCTGCAAGCGCGTCTTTCCCGCTCCCGGCCAATCCTCGCCCACCCGCTCGCGCTCGAAGCGGCCGCCGCGCGAGGACAACAACCTCTCGTTCTCGTTCGACGATGACGACGAGTGGCGCGCCCCCGAGCTGGTGACCGACGAGATAGCCGAAGAGGAGTTCTCGCTCAACGCCCCGACGGAAGTCCTGCCGCCGGTCGCCCGCTCGGCCCGCGCCACCCCGGCCGAACCGCCGCTGATGCGCGATGACGACGACGAGGACACCGACGACGAGGAAGAAGTGGAGCGCGGCGTGGAACGAAGCGGCATCAGTCTGCGGTCGGTGTTCGTCTTTCTGCTGCTGGTCGTCGGCGGCTACGGGGCACTGACCTGGTCGCTGTTGGACGATCCTGATTGGGCGCGCCGCCTGACGCAAACCCTGCCGGTCATCGGCAAGGAGCTGCGCGAACGGGGCAGCGTCGCCCAGGATGTGTCGCTGATCGAAGTGCAGGGCCGCTACGAGCGCACCAAGGAAGGCAAGCTGGTCTTCGTCATCACCGGCAAGGCGGTCAACAACTCGGCCGAGTCGCTGCGCAGCGTCCAGATCCTCGCCAAGCTGTACGACGGCACCGATCACGCGCTCGACGCGCAGACCAGCGCGTGCGGCAGCCCGATGGAGGCGCGCATCCGCGATCTCAGCGTGCACCAGGTGGCGATCCTGCGCAGCATCAAGCCGCCGCCGCAGTTCGGCGTCCAGCCGGGCGGCCAGTGCCCGTTCGTCAGCATCTTCCTCGACGTGCCGGCCACGGTGGGCACCTTCTCCACCGAGGTCGCCCGCGCCCACCGTCACGCGTGAGGCGGGCGATCGTCTGAGTCGGTGCGCGGCGGCTCGGCCGCGCCGGGATCGCCGGGCGGCGGCGTCACGTCGATCTCGTCCGGCCGCTTCACCTCGCGCCGGAAGCTGCGAATGCCGCGCCCCAATCCTTCGCCGATCTGGGGCAGCTTTCCCGCCCCGAATATGATCAGCACGATGACCAGGATGACCAACAGCTCACCGACGCCGAGTCCGAACATCGCATCCTGTATAGTGGATGCGCGTCGGCAGGCGCAAGGCGAGGCGCACCGCGTTCGGCGGCCACTGGCCTCCGCCGCGGCGCGCCGCTAGCATGGCTTGATGCAGCCCCGGGCCCCGCGCGCGATCGCCGCTGCGCTGTCGATCGCGTTGCACGCGCTGCTGCTGCTGGCGGTCTTCTCGTTTTCGATCGGGCAGCCCCAATACCCCGAGCAGCCGCCCCTGCCGGTGCGCATCATCGAGCCGCAGGCGCGTGCACCGCGGCCCAAGGT
>JBOHWA010000899.1:0-19400 GCA_050735855.1 Binatia bacterium | reverse complement strand
CCTCTTCCTCACGCCGCTCAGCGTGGCGTCGGACTGGTTCGGCGCGCAGTTCGATGATCCCGACGACGTACTGGCGCTGGCCGCCTTCAGCAGCTTCTTCAAGCTCGGCGGGATCGTCGTCTTCTATCCGTGGCTCGATCGCTTCGCCCAGCTGATCGAGCGCCTCTCCGGGCCCGGCAGGGAGTCGGCCGTCAGCCGGCTCGAGCCGGCCCTGGCGGAAGCGGGCGGACCGGTGGCGCTCGAAGCCGCGTGGCGGGCGATCCTGGAGATCGCCGCCGGCGCGGTCGGCGCAGTGCGCGGGCGACTCGCCGGCGAAGCGCTCGTGTACGCGCCCGCCGCCGAGGCGATGCAGCACACGGAGCACTTCCTCGCCTCGCTGTCGCTGGAGACCACCGACCTCTGCACCATCGCCCCGCGCCTGGTCCGCCTCTGCCACGCGCTCGACCACCTGCGCGCGCTCGACGCCGATCTGCTGCAGAGCCCGCCCGCGCCGAGCGACTGGCAGCCACCCGCCGGCTTCGCCGCCGGTGCGCGCGCCCTCGCCACATGGCTCGACGCGTCGCGCCCCCCCGCCGTGGCGGCAGCGGCGATCGTCAGCGCCCTCGAAGCCGCCGCGCTGCAGCTGCGCGGCGAGCGCACCAGCGGCCGCGCTCAGCTGCTCGAAGAGGTCGCCCTGCAGCGCCTCCCGGCCGCCGGCGCCCGCGCCCAACTCGATGCCCTGGCGTGGGCCGACACAGCCCTCCACCACGCCTGGCGCCTGGCCGACTCGCTGCGGCTGGCCGCGGCGGGTTCGTAGGCTGCTGCCGAGCTGTCAGGGGAACTCTTCCCCAACACCCCAGCGACCCAACAACCTGGCCGCCTTTCCCCAAACAGCCCAGCACGGAGCGGTGCGGGCGACGGCATATCACCCGCCCGCTTCCACCGCGGTCACGGTGCGGCGCAGCGCCGGCGTGGCGCGGATGATCAGTTTCTCGGTCTCGACGATGAGGAAGAACGCGAGGCCACCGAGCAGCAGCCACGGCCAGACGTCGAGCGGGATGGCCTGGTTGTCGAACACGCGCTGCAGCGGCGGCGCGTAGGTGAAGAGCAGCTGCAGGACCACCACGGCGCCGATGCCGAGCGGCAGGTAGGGGTTGCCGAGGTGGGCGCGGAGCGAGAGCGACGAGTCGACCAGGAAGCGGCTGTTGAGCAGGTAGAAGACCTGGCCGACGGTGATCGCGTTGACCGCCACCGTGCGCGCCAGCGCGTCGGAGGCGCCACTGTCCTTCATCCAGAAAAAGGCGGCGAGCGTATAGGTGAGCAGCGCCAGGCCGACGAAGACGACGCGCCAGATGCCGAAGCCGGTGAGGATCGGTCGATCGACGGCGCGTGGCGGTCGCGCCATCACGTCGAGCTCGTGCGGCTCGAAGGAGATCACCAGGCCGAGCGCGACCGAGGTCACCATGTTGACCCAGAGGACCTGCGGCGCGGTGATCGGCATGGTGAAGCCGAGGAAGATCGCCACCGCGATGACCAGCGCCTGGGCGACGTTGGTCGGCAGCATGAACAGGATCGCCTTCTCGATGTTGTTGTAGACCGTGCGGCCCTCCTTCACCGCCGCCGTGATCGAGGCGAAGTTGTCGTCGGCGAGGATCATCCCCGCCGCCTCCTTGGTCACCTCGGTGCCCTTGATGCCCATGGCGACGCCGATGTCGGCCTTCTTCAGCGACGGCGCGTCGTTGACCCCGTCGCCGGTCATCGCGACGATCTGCCGGTTGGCCTGGATCGCCTTGACCAGACGCAGCTTGTGCTCCGGGCTGGCGCGCGCGAACACGTCGACGTCGCGCACCCGCTCCTGCAGCGTCGCGGTGTCCATCTCCTCGATCTCGGCGCCGGTCACGGCGGTGGCGCCGTCGCCGATGCCGAGCATCTTGGCGATCGCGGCGGCGGTGATCTTGTGGTCGCCGGTGATCATGGTGACGCGGATGCCGCCGCCGTGGCACTCCTTCACCGCGTCGATCGCCTCCTTGCGCGGTGGGTCGAGCAGGCCGACCAGCCCGAGCAGGACCAGGTTCGCGGGCAGGTCGGCCGGACCGAGGCTGCCGGCCGTGAGGCCGGGGTTCTCGAGCCAGGCGAGCGCCAGCACGCGCTCACCCTGCGCCGCGAGCGTGTCCGAGGCGCGCAGGAAGTGGGCGCGGTCCAGCGCCACGGCTTCTCCCGTGCGCGTCTGGTGGCGGTCGCACTTCTCGAGGATGACCTCCGGCGCGCCCTTGACGAACAGCACCGCGGCGCCGTCGCCGGGCTGATGCAGCGTCGCCATGAAGCGGTGTTCGGATTCGAAGGGGATGGCGTCGACGCGCGGCGCCGCCGTCCGCTCCGCCTGGCGCGCGAGGCCGAGCTTGTTGGCGAATGGATAGAGCGCGCCCTCGGTCGGATCGCCCTCCACCTTCCAGGCGCCGTCGTCCTCGAACAGTTCGGCGTCGTTGCACAGGATCGAGACGCGCCCGAGCAGCGCCAGCACCGCGTCCGCGCCGGCCGGCTGCCCGTCGCGCGTCACCTGGCCCGCGGGGGCATAGCCGTCGCCGCTCACCTGGTAGGCGGCCTCGGCGGTGACGGCCGAGACCACCATCATCTCCATCAGCGTCAGCGTGCCGGTCTTGTCGGAGCAGATGCGCGACACCGAGCCGAGCGTCTCGACGGCTGGCAGGCGGCGGATGATGGCGTTGCGCTGCGCCATGCGCTGCACGCCGATGGCGAGCGTGATGGTGATGATGGCGGGCAGGCCCTCGGGGATGACCGAGACCGCGATGCCGGTCACCGCTTGGAACAGCGGGATGAACTCCATCTCCATCACCCAGCGGCCGTAGCTGAACACCAGGGCGCTGACGACGCCGATGACGGCGGTGATGGCGTAGCCGAACTGCTTGATCTGGCGCAGCAGCGGCGTCTCCAGGGGGCTGACGCCGGCGAGCAACTGGTTGATACGACCGAGCTCGGTGTCACTGCCGGTGGCGACGACGATGCCGGTGGCGCGGCCGGAGACCACCATGGTGCCGGAGAAGGCCATGCTGGCGCGATCGCCGACGGTGGCCTTGGCGGAGACCGGCGCGGTCGACTTGTCGGCCGGCACCGACTCGCCGGTGAGGGCGGCCTCCTCGCTGCGCAGGTTTTTGACCTCGGCGAGGCGCAGATCGGCGGGCACCTTGTCGCCGGACTCGAGCAGCACCACGTCGCCGGGCACCAGCTCATCGGCCGGGAGCATGCGCGTCTCGCCGCCGCGCACCGTGCGCGCCGCGGCGGAGAGCATGTTGCGGATCGAGTCGAGCGCCTTCTCCGCCCGCCCTTCCTGGACGTAGCCGAGCAGGCCGTTGAGCGCGACGACGGCGAGGATGATCGAGGCGTCGACCCACAGGCCGAGCATCAGCTTGGTGAAGCCGGCGGCGAGCAGGACGTACACCAGGATGTTGTTGAACTGCGCCAGCAGGCGCGCCAGCGGCCCGCGCTGCTTGCCTTCCGGCAGGCGGTTCGGCCCATAGCGCGCCAGGCGGCTGGCGGCCTCGTTGGCGTCGAGGCCCCGGCGCTCGTCGGTGGCGAGGCGAGTGACCACCTCGCTGGCAGCGAGGGCATGCCAGGCGGTGGGGGCGGCGGTGGTGGGCGGCACGGTGGTCTCCATGGATACCCCCTGATCGGGAATCAGTAGCGCGCGGTGACGAAGCGCCGGCCCTTCAGGCTGGCGCGGTCATCGTAGGCGTGGCGCGTCGCGCGCTTGGGGACCGTGATCGTCTTGGCGCGCAGCGGCTTGTGCGGGATCAGACTGAGCAGGTGGCTGATGCAGTTCAGGCGCGCGCGGCGCTTGTCGTCGGACGGCACGACGTACCAGGGCGCGACGTCGGTATCGGTCGCCTCGAGCATGAGGTCGCGGGCGCGCGAGTAGTCGTACCAACGGCGGCGCGAGAGCAGGTCGGTCGGGCTCAGCTTCCACTGGCGCACCGGATCGGTGATGCGCGCCGCAAAGCGACGCTTCTGCTCCGCCTCGCTCACCTCCAGCCAGAACTTGATCAGCAGGATGCCGTCGTCGACGATGTACTGCTCGAACTCGGGGCAGACCCTGAGAAAGCGGCGGTGCTGCGCCGGCGAGCAGAAGCCCAGCACGTGCTCGACGCCGGCGCGGTTGTACCAGCTGCGGTCGAAGATGACGATCTCGCCGGCCGCCGGCGCATGGCGCAGGAAGCGCTGCATGTAGAGCTGCGACTTCTCGCGGTCCGACGGGGCCGGCAGCGCGACGACGCGGAACACGCGCGGGCTGACGCGCTCGGTGAGCGCCTTGATCGTGCCGCCTTTGCCGGCGGCGTCGCGCCCCTCGAAGACGATGATGACGCGCAGCCCCTTCGCCTTCACCGTCTCCTGCAGGGCGCAGAGCTCGGCCTGCAGACCTCGCAGCGCTTTCTCGTAGTCCTTGCGCTGCATCGGTTCGTCGGTGGTGCGCATGCGGTCGCCTCCGGTTCGGTCGCCAGGCCGTTGGCCGCCTCTCTAGCCCGGATTGCTCGGCACAGGTAGCCCTGCGCTTGGCAGCGGCGATCACGGCGCCGATCCCGCGCTGCATCACGCACCTCGCGGAGCGAATCGACGCAGGCGCTCCCACGCCGCGCCGTTCGCTTTCGCCTGCAGCCATCAGACGCTGCGCACCCCGCCAGGGCTTTGTCCCTCGCTTGGCATGCTGGAGCGGTCGATCGACGCGCCGGGCGCCGAGCGTTTCGTCGCGGACCTGTGCGCCCTGGGCGAGCGTCTGGTCCTGGTCGGTGACGGCTGATCGCCCAGGTCGATGTTGCGGGCATGGCCAGCTCCGACCGTTTCGAACAGGCGCCGACGCTCGATCGGTCTGCGCATACGCGCCGGCCTGCGGCGGAACTGATCGGCGCCGAGATCGAGCCCGCCGCGCACTGACCCCTCGGCGCGCGCGGCCCGCCTGCACGCCCCTTCCCACCCGAGCTGTGCTGTGCGCTAGAGTCTGCCCATGCCGTCCGCCCCCACCGATACGGTGGCCGAATTGCACGCCGAGCTCAACCAGATCGTCGTGCGCCGCCTGCGCCTCGGCCTCGACATCATCGCTGCTGCGCTGTTCGTCTCGATCCTCGCCGATCATGCGCTGATGCCGGCGCGGCCGCTGTGGGCCGACCTGATGGACGGCAGCGGCATCCTGATGGTGCTGATCGGCCTGCGGGTGCTCGGCTGGCCGTCGGTGCGCCGGCACGCCGTGCCCTTCGCGCTGTTCGTCGTCACGCTGGCCTACGGTATGCGCCTGATCGCCGGCATCCGCTTCGGCGAAGTCACGCTCACCTCGATGTTCTGCGTCGTGGTGGCGATGACCGCGGGCGCCACGCTGCCCTGGGGGTTCTGGCCGCAGGTCGTCACGGTGCTGGTCGCCGCGACCACCGTCCTCGTCAACGTCGAAGTGGTCGGCATCGGCGCCGGCGATCCGGCGCCGCATCTGGCGGTTGCCGTGCTCATCCCGCTGCTCATCTCCGTCGTGCTGGCGATCGACCAGCGGCGCCACCGCATCTCGCTGCTGCAGGAGAACCGGCAGCGCCGCCGCGCGGAATCCGATCTGGAGCAGCTCAACCTCGAGCTCGAAGGGCGCGTCGACGAGCGCACCGCGGCGCTCGTCGCAGCGACCCAGCACCTCGAGCGCGAGGCGCTGGAGCGCCAGCAGGCGGCGCACGAGCTGCACGCCAGCCGCAAGCAACTGCAGGACATCCTCGACAACGCCCCCGCCGCGATCCACGTCAAAGATGTCGCGGGCCGCTATCAGCTGGTCAATCGTCATTGGGAGCAGTGCTTCGCGGTGCGCCGCGAGGCCGCCGTCGGCAAGACGCTGCACGATGTGTTTCCGCCCGAGATCGCCGACGCGCTGCGGGCCAATGATCAGCGCGTGCTGGCAGCCGGCGCGCCGCTGCAGGTCGAGGAGATGCTCAGGCAACCGGACGGCATGCACACCGTCGTCTCGGTCAAATTCCCGCTGCTCGAGGACGATGGCACGATCGTCGGCGTTTGCGGCATCTCGACCGACATCACCGAACGCAAGCAGATGGAAGCCGAGCTGCAGCGCTCCGAGGCGGCACTCTCGGCGCTGGTCGAGAATACCAGCGACGCGATCTGGTCGGTCGACCGCAGCGGCACCATCCGCATCATGAACTCCGTTTATCGCCAGCGCTTCCGCGTCCGCTTCGGCGTCGACTACGATCCGGTCATCTCGCAGCAGCGCGTCCCCAAGGCCGCTCGCGACGACCTGTTCGCGCTCTACCGGCGCGCCTTCGCCGGCGAGCGCGTGCAGGTCGAGCGCACCATCCCGCTCAACGGCGAGCCGCAGCACTTCCTGCTCTCGGTGCATCCGATCGTCGAGAATGGTCTGGTCACCGGCGCCACGGTGTTCAGCAAGGACATCACGCAGCGCAAGCGCGTCGAGGCCACGGCGCGCCAACACCAGGCCGACCTGGCGCACGTCCTGCGCCTCGGCACCATGGGCGAGATGGCCGCCGGCCTGGCGCACGAGATCAACCAGCCGCTCGGCGCCATCGCCAACTTCGCCCAGGGCTGCGTGCGCCGCCTGCGCGCCGGTAGGCTCGACGGCACCGCGTTGCTGCCGGTGGTCGAACAGATCGCCGCCGAGGCGCTGCGCGCCGGCGAGATCATCCGCCGCCTGCGCGAGCTGGTGCGCAAGGAGAGCCCGGAGCAACACGCCATCGACATCAATGCCCTGGTGCGCAAATCGATCCAGGTGATCGAGCCGGAAGCCCGCCAGCACGACCTGCGGCTCGAGCTGCGCCTGGCGCCCGATCTGCCGCCGGTCATCTGCACCGCGATCCAGATCGAACAGGTATTGGTCAACCTGCTGCTCAACGGCATCGACGCGATGCAGTCGGCGCGCAATGGCGACCGCGTGATGGAGATCACCACCAGCGCCGGGGGCGATTCGATCGAGGTGGCGATCCGCGACGGAGGCGACGGCATCCCCGAGCCGCCCGACGACGTCTTTGCCCCGTTCTTCAGCACCAAGCCGAACGGTCTCGGCATGGGCCTGTCGATCAGCCGCTCGATCATCGAAGCGCACGGCGGCCGCCTCAGCGCCGCCCGCAACCCCGACCTCGGCAGCACCTTCCGCTTCACCCTGCCGGTGCGACCCGACGATGCCACGCAGTCGTCGGCATTCGTCGCCGCGCAGCACCGCGTCCCGCCGCTGTCGTAGCGTCGCGGCATCGGCAGCGCCGATCACTTCAGCGCACTGCGCTAGGGCTTAGTGTCGCGCCGATGACGCGCAGGTACTTGAGCGCCGCGGCGCCGGCCGCAGCACGCACCGACGCGGTTCTGCGCGGTGGCGCCGAGCCGAATGGCCCTGCAACGCTCTGCCTGTCAGCTAGGGCAAGCCATGTGCCACACACGCGCTTGGCAATCTTGATGGCTGTGGGAACGTCTAGGTGCCAAGGATGCTGCGTACTACGTGCGGACATCGGTTTGCCGGTAGCCGTGAGCGCCGTGGCCGGGGCGCCGGCAATCTGGCAGGCTGTCTGCACTTCTTCGGCGGAGGTGTTCGATGACACGAGTGCTGCTCACGGGCTACGGACCGTTCGGGACGACGCCGGTCAATCCTGCCGAGTCCGTCGCTCGGGCGCTCGACGGGGCCCGCATCGGCGCAGCGACGGTCGTCGGCGTGGTCGTGCCCAACGTGTTCTTCAAAGTGTTGGAGGTCGTGCAGGCCAAGATCGCGGAGCTGCGGCCGGAGGTGGTCGTCATGATGGGTGAGTACGGCGGGCGCAGCATGATCACCGTGGAGCGCATCGCGCAGAACCTCAACGATGGCGCCCGGTACAGGCTGGCCGACAACGACGGGGCGGTCCTGCAGGACCGCCTCACCGCGCCCGACGGGCCGGCCGCCTACTACGCCACCCTGCCGATCCGGGCGATGGTCACGGCCATGCGCGAAGCGGGCGTGCCCGCCGACATCTCCGACACGGCCGGCACGTTCGGCTGCAATCATCTGATGTACGGCATCCTGCATCACGTCGCGGTGAACCGCCTGCCGATCCGCGCCGGCTGGGTGCACCTCCCGCATCTGCCGGAAGTCGCCGCCCGCGACGAGAACCTCGGGGCGCCGAGCATGGCGGCGGAGACATCGATCGCCGCCGTCAGGGTCGGCATCCAGGCCACCGTCGAGCACCCCGACGACATTCACGCAGCGGTCCACT
This sequence comes from Binatia bacterium, assembly GCA_050735855.1. GTDB lineage: Bacteria > Desulfobacterota > Binatia > HRBIN30 > CADEER01 > JBOHWA01. The sequence continues at coordinate 11,181 of JBOHWA010000899.1, read as the reverse complement.
CCCGCTTGCAGATCTAGCTTTGCTTGATCTGGCGAAGAGAACTCAACGCGGGGGCGCAGAGGGCGCTTGCGGCCACGGAGAACGCCTGCTTGCCACGTCCCTCCGCAACGTGATCGCCATGAACGATCGACAGGCTGCCCCGGTTCAGGCCCTTCCCTCTGCGCTCTCCGCGCCGCGGCAAATCGCTGCAGGCTCGAGGCTAGGCGCGCGCCATGCCCGCACCGCGGCGCAGCAGCGGCAGCGCCGCCGCGGCTTCCGGGGCGATCAGGACGGTGATGCGATCGTCGGCGGCGAGTTGCGAGTCGGCGGTGGGGACCAGATCGCGCAACTGCCGGCGCAGGGTGACGACGATCGATCCCGGCGGCAGGCCGAGATCGCGCACCCGCCGGCCGACGAACGGCGCGTCGTGGGCGATGGTCAGATCGACCAGCAGCGCGCCCTCGATCGCCGGCGTGGCTTCGCTGCGCCGCAGATCGCGCGCCAGCAGCGCCTCGTAGACCGGCAGATCGCGCAGGTAGTCCGCGACGCCGTAGGCGGTCAGGCAGGCGACGACCAGGGGCAGCACCAGCGAGTAGTTGCCGGTCATCTCGACCATGAGGACGATGGCGGTGAGCGGGGCGCGGACGATGGCGCTGAAGTACGCCGCCATGCCGACGACGGCAAAGGTGGGCAGGTAGACCGCGACGGCGGGATCGAGGTGCTGCGCAACGCGGCCGACGCTCAGGCCGATGGCGGCGCCGAGCACCAGCAGCGGCGCGAAGATCCCGCCCGGCGCGCCGCAGCCGTAGCTCGCCATGGTGAGGACGAAGCGGATGGCAAAGAAGGCGGCCAGGGCGGTCAGCGGCATGCCGCCCGTGAGCATGCGCTCGACGAGCTGTTGCCCGCTGCCCACCGCCGTGGGTGCGACGAGGGCCACCGCGCCCACGCCCAGGCCGACCAGCGCGCCGCCCGCCCAGAGCGGCCAGCCTGCCAGGCGGTCGAACCATCCGAGGCTCGCCAGCAGACCACGGTTGAACAGCACGCCGAGCAGCGCGGCGACGACGCCGAGCAGCAGCGCGAACGGCAGCAGCGTGAGCGGCGGAATCGTCGGGGTTTCGACGAAGAACACCGGCTGCTGGCCGAGCAGCAGCCGGGTGGTGATGTCGGCCGTGACCGAGGCGATCAGCGTGGCGGTGAAGACCGCGGGTGAGAAATCGCGCTGCACTTCTTCGAGCACGAAGACCAGCCCGGCCAGCGGCGCATTGAACGCGCCGGCGAGCCCGGCGCCGGCGCCGGCGGCGATCAGGGTGCGCCGTTCGCGCGCCGTGCAGGAGAACCAGCCGCTGACCATCTGTCCGACCGCCGCGCCCATCTGGATGGTCGGGCCCTCGCGGCCGAGCGCCAGGCCGGCGCCGATGCCGACCACGCCGCCGGCGAACTTGACCGGCAGAAGACGGCGCCAGGACATCGTCTTCATGCCGTGCAGCACCGCCTTGACGTGTGGAATGCCGCTACCGGCCGCCTCGGGCGCGAAGCGCCGCACGACGTATACCGCCGTGCCGGCGCCCAGCGCGCCGAGCAACAGCGGCAACGGGAAGGTCCACAGCGGATCGCCGCGGACGTAGTCGAGCAGCTGATCCCGCAGCGCGCCCGCCTCGCTCAGCGCCAGGCGGAAGGCCACGGCGGCCAGACCGGCGACGAGGCCTACCAACAGGGCGCGCGGCAGTTGCCGGCGCCGCTGCTCGTGCGCGCGTAGGAAGTCGCGCATCTCGCGACGCACCAGGCGCGGGGTCAGGGCGTCGTCGCCCGCGTCTGCCGTGCCGTCCTGCCCCGTCATGCCTGCCCAACGCTGTCTCGCTCACCGTGCGGCACGTGTCATACCCCACGGGCCGTCGACGGAGAAGGCATACCCATCCACGACCGCTGGCTTGACCGCAGCGCCCGCCCCGCACTAACCACGATGAGTGAAAGGGGGTCGGTCGTGGCCGAGAACACACGCCATCACCGGCCTCTTGTCAGCCCCTCGCATGTGGAACGTCCGATCTTGAGCGTCAGGCTCGATTCGCGGCCAATGCGGGCCATCCATGTCCCGCGGTGGCGATGGCTCGGAGCCGCGCTCGTGCTGATGGTCGCGGCCGCGGCCCACGGGTCGCAGCCCAGCGGCGGGTTTGGGATCACGCCCGAGATGGCGCGGGCGCTCTATGATCGACTCACGCGGCTGCCCGCCGTCGGTGGCTGCGCCATGGATCGCTTCGACACGCGCGGCTCGCGCATCGAGATCGGTTTGCGCGCTCCGTCGGGCGTTGTGCACACGGTCGGGCTCGACCCTCCGCTGCGACCCACGGTCGATGGCCGGGGCGTCGGCGCGTGGACGGTTGCCGCCGGAGCGGAGGCCGAACGGGACTGCGCGGGCGCGCTCGCTGCATACCGACAGGCGTTCGCCGAGCCGGTGCCGCTGCCGGCGCGCGCCATCCGGGTCGACGCCCACACCATGGTGCTCTGGGTATCGTTCGTCCTGGCGGTGCTCGGTACGGTGTGGGTGCTGGTTCGCGAGCTGCGCGCCCACCGTCCATCGCCGTTTTCCGTCGCCGCGTTGGCGCTGATCTGGGCCGCGGCGCTGGGGCTGCGGCTCGATCTCTCGCCGCGCACCTTCCTGCACGAGTACTACCACATCGCCGAGACCATCGAGGCCTATCTGCCGAGCGAGCGGGCGCCGACTGCCTGGCAAGCGGTGTACGGCAACACCGGGCCGGCGCTGTTCCGTTTCGTCGCCACGCTGCTGGGGCGTCCGGACGACGTGCAGATCATCTTTCTGACCAACGCCGTGGTCGCCTCGCTGGCGATCCCGGCCGTGGCCCTGCTCGCGCTCACCCTGACCGGGAGCTGGGCGCAGGCGCTGTGCGCGGCGGTCCTCCTGGGCGTCCTCCCCCAGCATCTGCGCTTCTCCGCCGCGGAGGATCTCTTCGTCCAGGCGGTCACCTTCGGTCTGTGGGCGCTCGCCCTCTTCGCGCTCTACATGCGCACCCGCCGGCTCGGCGACGCGTTGCTGGCCGCGCTGGTGCTGTCGATCGCGATGCAGACCCGACCGGAGATGCTCTTCCTGCCGGCGGCCGTCGCCGGCATGCTGCTGGTGGCGGCGCCGCGCCGCGGGCGCCTGCTTGCCGCTCCGGGCACGCTGCTTGCCGCGGCCCTCGTGGTCGCCCTCTTGGTGCCGCGGCTGCTTGGGCTGTACACGGCGCTGACCGAGGCGCCCCCACCCGCCGCCTCGGTGCCTGAGCTCGGTAGATACGCGGAGAACCTCGTGCTCTTTCAGGGGCAGGTGACACCGGCGCCGTACTGGATTCTGCTCGCCGTTGGATTGGCGTGGGGCCTGTGGACCACTCCTGGGCTGATCCTGTGGCTCGTCGCCGTGTTTGCCGCCTGGGTGTCGCTGTCGCTAGCGATGGGCACCAACGCCGTCTTCAACCTGCGAACGCAGCTGCTGCCGATGACCGTCGTGGTGCTGATCGCCGCGGGCGTCGCGCCCTTGTGGATGCGCCTGTGGCGGCGCCAGCCGTGGATCGGTGTCGCGACCGGTCTCGGCCTGCTGGCGGCGCTGGCGGCAGGTGTGGTGTGGGGGTGGCGCGGGTTCGTCGTCGAGCGCCGCGACCAGCAGCTCGAGTGGGCTTTCCTCGAGCGCACGGTTCCGCGCCTGCCGGATCGCGCCGTGCTGTTGGCGTCGATCGAGAGCGGTCGCCACGTCGACGTCTTCCCCCAGTTTCTCCTGCGGCGCGACGGCAAGAGCTACGAGCTCGTCGATGTGTGGCGGGCGGCCGACGGCGCCGAGCCGTGGCCAGCGCCGGGCGCCGACCTTCTCTACTACCAGGGGATGTTCTGCTACTTCGCGTTTCCCGACGAGCCCTCGCCCGATCCGATGACCCGACCCTGCCGTGCCGTGCACGAGCGCTACGTGCTGGACCCGGTGTTCGTCGAGGACCTCCACACGCAGGGCTACTCCGCGCTTCGCTACGCCGGCGACGGGACGCAGCCGTTTCGCGTCGGCTTCTACCGCTTGAGCGCCCTTCGGTAGGCGTGAGCTCTGCGTAGGCGCGTCACTGTTCCCGGTCTGGCGGCCGGGGCTGTATCGGTCGAGCGCACCCGCCGCCGCTCGGCGCGTCGAGGACGCGGTTGATCGGTCGAGCATCCCGGCGCCGGCGCGCGATGAGCACGACCTGGGGTGACACATTCCAGCTGTGGCGCAGCGACGGGACCGCGGCCGGCACCATGCGCGTCGCGGACCTCAACGGCACATCCCCCCCTGCGCTGGTCAACGCGGAGGGGACGCTCTTTTTCGTCGGCCGCGACGCTCTCGGGGATCGGGAGCTGTGGCGCAGCGACGGCACCCAGGCTGGCACGCGACGGGTCATAGAAATCAATCCAAACGGCGACGGCCTCGCCGTCGATGCCAACTCCCCGAGTTCGCGGCTCACCGTCGTGAACGGCACCGTGCTCTTTTTCGCCAACGACGGCGGCGGCATGGACCTGTGGCGCAGCGACGGGACGGAGCAGGGCACGCTGCGGCTCAGAGACCTGAACCTGCTGACCGCCAACATCCCCCATGCGGCGCAAGCCAACGGCCTATTCTTCTTCTTCGTCGGGAATGCGTTGTGGCGCAGCGATGGCACCGAGAGCGGAACCTTGAGACGTTGCATCGTTTCGCCTGGTGTCGCCGCCGAAGCTCGCGCAGTAGCGCAGCGACGGCGAACTGTCCGGCATGCGCAGCACGAGCTGCAGATCACCGGAAAACGGCGGCACCAACGTGACCGCAGCGCCTCTGCAGGTGACCGTGTTCAATTTTTTCGTCAGCACGACGGTTCTGCAACCATCGTTCGGATGAGTGAGGTCGGCGAATATGCCGCCGGCCGGCGCGCATGGTCAACCCTCCAAATACCTCCTGTCGCTGCTCAGCGATCCTGTGAACCAGGCCACACGGCACTACCGAGACCGTGTCAGCCCCCGCGCGTGGAACGTCCGATAGTCAGCGTTCCGTGCACTTGGCCCAGCAACGGGGGCTCTCCGCGTCCGCCTCACCCGGCCGGCGGGTTGAGCGCGCGCATCAGCTTGTCGAGCTCCCACAGCGCCAGCGCGCCGGTGAGGACGACCTTGCCGTCCGCGCCGACCTGGGCGTAGACGCCGGTCGCCGGCGGGTTGCGGCGTCCGAGGCGAACCTGCAGCGGCGGCGCGTCTCGTCGCTCGAGCTCGATGATGTGCGCCGGCGGATCGAGCCCGTGGTCCGCCAACTGGTCGGCCGGTACCTCGAGGGGCATGATCTCGGCCAGGCCGCGCAGGTTCTTGATGAAGTCGTCGACCTCGCCGGCGCTCCCGATGCCGGACCAGCCATCGGCCGTGCGCCGCATCTCCCATTCGCGGTCACCGCTGCGCAGGCGCAGGACCTGGACGCTGGCGGGATCGAAGGTGAGCAGCGGCACGACGAGCTCGGAGGGCGGCACCGGCCGCGATTCCTCGATCAACGACTGCCACCCGGCGCCGGGCTGCTCACGCTGCAGATCGCTGTAGAGATAGACGGCGGCGGCGAGCAGGGCGGCGACCAGCGCCAGCGTGCCGCGCCAGCTCACCGTCAGCGCCCTCCGCGCCGGCGCAGGCGGCGCAGCCCGACGATGGCGCCGAGCAGCAGGCAGACGCCCGGCGTCACCAGCACCGCCGCCCAGAACACGTGGCGCGTCTGCGCCGCGGTCAGGCCGAGCGGCGACAGAGTCCCGCTCGGCAGGTTCTTGCGCCGCACCGCGATCAGCGCCGGATCTTCGGCGAGCGCCGCCACGGCGCTGAGGATCAGATCGCGATTGCCGAGCAGGTTGAGGTAGAGATTGGTGGCGAAGTCGGAGTCGCCCAGCACCATCAACAGGCCGTGCGGTCCGTCGGGCTGCGCCGGCGGGAAGGTGGCCAGCGCGCCGACCGAGAGCGGCCCGGGCACATCGCTCTCGCGGCGAAAGCGCGGCTCGTCGTCAGGCGGCGTGGCGGTATCGACCATCGCCCAGCTCTCGGGGCTGGTGGCGGCGATCGAGGTGACCTCGACCCCGTCGGGCCGCTCCGCGGCGGGCCCGACGGGGCGGGCGAGCGACAGCACCAGCGGCGCGGTCAGGCTGTTGCGGAAGGTCTCGGTGCGGAAGCGCACGACCTGTGGCATGAAGGCGTCGGCGCCGACGAAGCGGTTCTGCTGATCGACGATGAGGTCCGGCCGCGCTTCGATCCCGGCGGCGCGCAGCAGCGCCAGCACCGAGGCGGGCGCATCGGGATCGACCAGCATCAGGACGTGACCGCCGGCGCGCAGGTAGGTCAGCAGCGCGTCGGCCTCGCCGGGCAGCAGCTCGTGCGATGGGCCGGCGGAGACGACCACCGTGCAGTCGCTGGGCACACCCTCGGTCGAGAGCGTGCCGATCTCGCGCACCTGAAAGCGCTCGCGCTCCAACGCCTTGGCGAGATCGCTGTAGCCGCTGCGCTCGTCGGCGTCCCCCGGCCGTCGCTCGCCGTGACCGACGAGGAAGCACACGGTGCGCGTGCCGCGCTGCGAGAGGCTGAGCAGCACGCTGGTGAGCTCGCCCTCGTCGATGGCGCGCAGCGGCGCGGTGTCGTCGCCGAGCTCGAGCACGCCGGTGTTGTAGCTCGACACGCCGAGCTTGCCGGCCAGCGCCGGCGAGCGATCGAGATCCAGCATCCGGTAGGTGATCTGTGGGTTGGCGGTGTGGAACTGCTCGAGCAGGTCGCGCATGTCGCGCTGCAGGTCGCCGTTCTGGCTGTTGTAGAAGACCGTGATGCGCACCGGCTGGTCGAAACCCTCGGCGACCTGCCGGGCGCTGGCCGACAGGGCGAAACTCTGCGTCGGGGTGAGGTCGAAACGGACGTTGCGGCGCGACGCCAGCACCTGCAGCACGACGATCAGCGCCAGCGCCAGCGTCACCTGCAGGGCGAGCTGCAGGCCACCGCGCAGCGCCGGCGACCGCCACCAGACGCGCTCCGTCATCTCAGCGCACCCCGCGCCAGGTGCGCACGGCCAGCGACTGCCAGGTGAGGAACAGGAAGAAGGCGATGAACAGCAGGAAGAACGTCACGTCCTTGGTGTCGATCACGCCGCGGGTGAAGTTGTAGAAGCGGTCGAACATCGACAGCCCGAGCAGCAGCCGCATGACCTCGTACTGGGCCGCTTCCTCGTTCCAGGTGAGGAACCAGAAGAGCACCAGGATGCCGTAGGTCACCATCGCGCTCACCACCTGGTTCTCGGTCAGCGACGAGACGAACAGGCCGCAGGCGATGAACGCCGAGCCCATCAGCAGCATGCCGAGATAGCCGGCGAGCACCGGCGGAATGTCGAACGGGTGGTAGTGGTAGAAGACCAGCGGCCCGATCGCGGTTGGCACCAGCATGGCGAGGAAGAAGGTCCAGGCGGCGAGGAACTTGCCGAGCACGATCTCGCCGTCGCGCACCGGGTAGGTCCACAGCAGCTCCATGGTGCCGAGCTTCTTCTCCTCGGCGAAGAGCCGCATGGTGAGCAGTGGCAGGACGAGCATGGCCACCAGGCGCATGTCGAGGAAGACGAACTGCCACAGCCCCGACGACAGGGTGAAGCCGCCGAAGAGGATGAAGAAGACCAGGTCGCTGTAGAAGAAGTAGCCGCTCAGCACGAGGAACACGGCGAGCAGGATGTAGGCGATGAACGAGCCGAAGTAGGCGTGCAGCTCGCGGCGGCAGATGACCAGCAGCTTCATGTCGGGCGTCGGTCGGGGCTCACGCGGACAGGCGCGGCGCGGCGCCGGCCAGGGGGGCCTCCGTCACCAGCGAGAGGAAGATCTCTTCGAGGGTGAGCGTCTGCGGGCGCAGCTCGCGCAACCCCCAGCCGTGTTGGACGATGGCCGCGGCGAACGCCTGGCGCAGATCGCAGTCGCGCTCGGTGCTCACCGTCGCGGCGACGGCGCCGTCGGGCATCGCGGCGGCCTCGACCGCCAGGACGCCGGGCACGGCGCGCAGCGCGGCGGCGACGGCGTCGGGCGGACCGATGACCTCCAGGTGCACCTGCGAGGTCGGGCGCAGGCGGCGGTTGAGATTGGCCGGCGTGTCGAGGGCGAGGACGCGACCGCGGTGGATGATGATGACGCGGTCGCAGGTGGCTTCCACCTCGGGCAGGATGTGGGTCGACAAGATGACGGCGCGCTCGCTGCGCAGGTCGCGGATCAGCTCGCGCATGTCCGCCACCTGCTCGGGGTCGAGCCCCGAGGTGGGCTCGTCGAGGATCAACACGCGCGGCTTGCCGGTCAGCGCCTGGGCGATGCCGACGCGCTGGCGGAAGCCCTTCGACAGCGTGCCGATCAGCCGGCCGGCGACGGCGTCGAGGCTGCAGCTGGCCATCGCGGCGGCGGCGTCGCGGCGCGCCTCGCGCCGGCGGCGGCCCTTCATCTCGCCGACGTAGGTCAGGTAGTGCTCGACGGTCATGTCGACATAGATCGACACGCGCTCGGGGAAGTAGCCGACCACGGCGCGGGCGCGCAGCGCGTCGGTCACCGAATCGTGTCCATCGATGCGCACCCGGCCGCTGCTCGGCGGGAAGACGCCGGCGAGGATGCGCATGGTCGTGCTCTTGCCGGCGCCGTTGGGGCCGAGAAAGCCGACGATCTCGCCCGCCGCCACCTCGAACGAGACGTCCTCGATGGCGGTGAACGCGCCGAACCGTTTGCTCAGGTGGGAGGCGGAGATCACGGCCGCATCCTATGCGAGCCCCTGCGGCGGCTCAAACTGGCCTCGGTGGCTTCTGTGTCGCGAGGAACTCTCATACAGTATGCCGCATGATGCGTATGGGTGGACGGATGCTCGCCGCGGTGGTCGGCCTGCTGGTCGCCGGCACGCAAGGCTGCTCGACCGTGCCGTACACCAACCGCAGCCAGCTCATGCTGATGTCGGAGTCGGAGGACCTGCAACTGGGCGCCGCCGCCTACCAGCAGGTGTTGAAGAAGGAGAAGATCTCCGCCAACGCCGAGGCGAAGGCCGTCGTGCAGCGCGTCGGCCAGCGCATCGCCAACGTCGCCGACAAGCCTTCCTACCAGTGGGAGTTCACCGTCATCGACGATCCGACGCAGGCCAATGCCTTCTGCCTGCCGGGCGGCAAGGTGGCGGTGTACACCGGCATCTTTCCGATCGCGCGCGACGAGGCGGGGCTGGCGGCGGTGATCGGCCACGAGGTGGCGCACGCGCTGGCGCGCCACGGCGCCGAGCGCATGAGCCAGGGCACGCTGCTGCAAGCGGGCGGGGTGGCCGTCGCGGTGGCGGCCGGCAGCGCCAGCCCGGTGACGCAGCAGGCGGTGATGCAGGCCTACGGCCTCGGCGCCACCGTGGGCGTGGCGCTGCCGTTCAACCGTTCGCAGGAGTCCGAGGCCGATCACATCGGCCTCATCCTGATGGCCAAAGCCGGCTACGATCCCGAAGCGGCGATCGGTCTCTGGCAGCGCATGGCGGCGATGGAGCGCGGCAATGCGCCGCCCGAATGGCTGTCGACCCATCCGGCGCCCGACACGCGCCAGGAGGACATCCGCGAATGGCTGGCGGATGCGCGCAAGTACTACACCAACCCGGTGACACCGATCGCCCTGCTGCCGGTCATCCCCGGCGCCCTCCAGATCCGGCCGCCCGCTACGTCCTGACGATCGTCGACTGCGGCGACGGCGGCGTGCGCCAGTGCAGCCACAGCGACAGCGCGACGTAGTACGCCGGGAAGAAGAGGCTGAGGCGCGCCAGGCCGCGCGACGGCTCGGGAAACTGCGCCAGCAGGACGAACACCATGATCGTCCAGACAATGCCGAGGCTGTAAGTGGTCTTCTGCAGCGTCACCGTGCGGCTCGGGTAGAGGTAGCGGATCGGCACGAACACCATGATGGTGAATCCGAGCAGCACCAGCGCCCCCGCCCAGGGCGGCCAGCCGAGGGCGAACAGATAGAGCGCCACGACGTTCCAGTACGACGGGAAGCCGGTGAAGAAATGGTCCGGCGTTTTGGCCGCCGCCTGGCAGAATCCGTAGCCGCTGGCCAGTAGCGGCAATGCGGCGATCAGCAGGCCGAACGGGCCCGCCGGCACCAGGCCGGCGCGCACGATCAGCACGATCGGCACCAGGGCGTAGGTGAGGTAGTCGACGATGTCGTCGAGTTTGGCGCCGTCGAACTGCGGCAGCACCTCCTTGACGCGCACGCGCCGCGCCAACGTGCCATCGGTGCAGTCGATCACCATCGCCACCGCCAGGCACGCGAACGCCGTGCCGAAGGCATCGCGCCCGATCGCCTCGAGCGCCAACATGGCCAGCACCGCACCGCTGCCGGTGTAGAGATGCACGCCCCAGGCGGCGAGTGTGGTGCGGCGGCTGTGTGGCGAGGGTGGATTCATGCGCCTCTCATTCCCGGCTGCGGCCTCTTAGCAGGCGGGCGCGTCGGGTGCGACGGTCGCATGGCACGGTCGCTTTCTTTACTCGCCCACGGGGCGATGCTAGCCAGGCACCTGTCGCTGACGCATGAGAAACCTCTTTCGCCTGCTCGTCGTGGTGCTCTTGGTCGGCGCGCTGGGAGCCGGAGGCTGGCTCTTGGCGCGCGACTTCGAGGCCCGCCGTCGCGCTGACATCAAGCGCGCGACCGTTGAATTGCTGCCCAACGTGGCGCAGCGCATCCAGAACTTTCATCGCGTCAAGGTGGAGGACGGCCGCAAGGTGTGGGAGGTATCGGCGCGTGAGGCGCAGTACCTGGAGACCGAGGAGGTGGTCGTGGTGGTCGAGCCGGTGGTGGCCGTGTTCCTCAAGGACGGCCGGACGGTGTCGTTGAAGGGGAAGGGCGGCAAAGTGTTTCTCAAGGATCGCGAGCTGCAGGCGGTCGATCTCGAGGGCGACATCGACGCCCAGTTCGGCGACTACGCGCTGCGCACCGAGCGCGCCCGTTATGAAGCCGACCGCGACGTCATCCTGGCGCCCGGCACCGTGCGCATCACCGGCGAGGGGTTCGACCTCGACGGCGAGCGCATGGAGGTGCTGGTGGCGGACCAGCACCTGACGCTGACCGAGCGGGTCAGCATGACACTCTGGCCGCGTTCGTGAGCGTGGTACCGGCGATGTGGCGATCGATGCTCCTGGGTGCCGTGGTGTCGACGCTGGCGGCGGCGCCCGTCGCGGCGCAGGCGACGCCG
>JBOHWA010000898.1:0-4308 GCA_050735855.1 Binatia bacterium | reverse complement strand
ACGTTTGAGTGTGCGCAGCGCGCCGCGGCGCGCCGGAGCGGGCGGGCCGCCCGCGCTCCCAGGGGGGGCGTCACTGCCGTCAAGCCGCGACCAACCCCAGTTCGCGAGCTGGCAGAGCCTCATCGCTGGGAGCGCGGGCGGCCCGCCCGCTCTTTGGTGGGGTGGCGAGGTGCACCGCAGCCATGCGATTTCGGCAACCCCTTCGACAAGGGTCTTGCGAGCTGCGAGAGTGGACGGTCATGAGCGAAGGCGGCGCGGTCAACGACGTGCAGCGCGTCCAGGTGGGCGAGCGCGAGTATCTGCTGGTCGGGACCGCCCACATCTCGCAGGAGTCGGCCGACCTGGTGCGCACGGTGATCGCCGCCGAGCGGCCGGATTGTGTCTGCATCGAGCTCGACGAACGGCGCCATCAGGCGCTGGCGCAGGGGTCGCGCTTTGAATCGCTCGACCTGAAGACCATCATCCGCAACCGCCAGCTGGCGCCGCTGGTGATGAACCTCGTCCTGGCCTCCTACCAGCGCCAGCTCGGCGGGGCGCTCGGTGTGACGCCGGGCAGCGAGTTGCTGGCGGCGGCGCAGACGGCGAGCGAGCTCGGCATCCGCGTCGTGCTGGTCGACCGCGACGTGCGCACCACCCTGCGCCGCGCCTGGGCGGCGCTGTCGCTCTGGCGCAAGTCGGAGCTGATCGCGGTGGTCCTCGGCTCGATGCTCGAGGCGCCGGAGCTGAGTGAGGAGGACCTGCGCAACCTGCGCCAACAGGACGTGCTCTCGCGCCTGATGGGCGAGCTCGGCACGGCGTTCCCGGCCCTGAAGACGGTGCTGATCGACGAGCGCGACGCCTACCTGGCCGAGCGCCTGCGCAACGCGCCTGGGCCGCGCATCGTCGCGGTCGTCGGCGCCGGCCACGTCGCCGGCATGCGCCAGGCGCTCGAACAGCATCGCAGCGCCGATCTGGCCGCGCTCGATACCGTCCCCGAGCCCTCGCCGCTGTGGAAACTCGCCGGCTGGAGCATCCCGGCGGCGATCATTCTCTCGATGGCCCTGATCGGCTGGCGCGACGGCGCAGCCGCGGTCGGCGACAGCGCGGTGTTCTGGATTCTGGCCACCGGCGTGCCGGCGTTGATCGGTGCCACGATCGCGCTCGCCCATCCGCTGACCATCCTGGCGAGCTTCGCCTCGGCGCCGCTGACCACGCTCAGCCCGCTGGTCGGCGTCGGCTACGTCGCGGCCTTCGTCCAGGCCTACGTCAGCCCGCCGCTGGTGCGCGAGATCCGCACCGTCATCGACGATGTGCGCATCCCGATCCGCTGGTGGCAGAACCGCGTCCTGCGCATCTGCCTGGTCTTCCTTTTGACCACCATCGGCGCCAGCCTCGGGACGCTGTTCGGCGTAGCGGAAATCTTGCGCAGCATCGTCTGAGCTGACCCGTGCGCGCCCCACTGCTCGCTCTGGCCGCGCTCTGGCTCGGCACGGCGTCGCCTGTCCGGGCGCAGCACTGGACGATCGTCGATGCGGGGCAGGGCCCGGTGCCGCTGGCGAGCGGGACGACCGGCGCCCACCAGCTGAGCGGCCTCACCTGGGCTGGGGACACACGCTACTATGCGGTGTCCGACAAGACCGGCTCCGCCTACCCGCTGACCATCGAGCTGACGCCGCAGGGGGCGATCGCGGCGGCGCAGCTGGGGCCGGGCGTGCCGCTGGCCGGGTCGACCGACCTCGAGGGCGTCGCCTTCGACGCGGCCCAGCAGGCGCTGTGGGTGAGCGACGAGGCCGGTCCGGCGATTCGCGTCTATCGCGCGGCAGACGGCACGCTGCTGCGCACCCTGACGACACCGCCGGTCTTCGCCCACGCGCGGCACAATCGCGGCTTCGAGTCGCTGACGCTCGACCCCGCCCGCCGGGTCCTGTGGACGGCGAACGAAGAGGCGTTGTCGGTCGACGGCGCGGAGGCGAGCGAAACGAGCGGCACCGTGGTGCGGCTGCAGCGCTTCGATAGCCCCAGCCAGCCCGGACACGGCGGAAGCTTGGCCCCCCCGGCTGGCCAGTGGGCGTATCGCACCGACCCGACGCTCGGCAAGATCGTGCTGCCGGGGCGCGGGAAGGAGAACAGCGGCGTCTCGGATCTCGTCGCACTGCCGGAGGGCGGCGTGCTGGTGCTCGAGCGCGCCTACGGCGCCGAGGGCCTGCGCATCCGGCTCTACGAAGTGGACTTCGCCGGCGCCACCGACGTCGGCGCGCTGCCACACCTCGCCGGCGCCGCCTACACACCGGTGCGCAAGTCCCGCCTCTGGCAGCAGACCTTCGCCGACGCCAACTTCGAGGGGGCGGCGCTCGGCCCGTCATTGCCCGACGGCTCGCACAGCCTCATCCTCATCTCCGACAATGGCTACGAGCAGAAACAGCTGCTCTATCCGCTCACCGTCCGGCGCCCTCCAGATGTACGGTGCCTTGGGCGGCGGGGGTCGTCGCACACACGGCGCCGAGGGACCGGCGCCCTCCAGGGGGGCGTGTCTTCGGGGCGGCGCTTGTGTCGGATCGGTGCGGCGCGGTATCGCGGCGGCACAGCAGAGGAGAGCCCCATCATGCGACCGCAGACACCGCGCATCGCGCCGCTGCCCGAGAGCGAGTGGAACGACGAAGCAAGGGAGATTCTCAACGCGACCCAGATGGGCGGGCGCGTGCTGAACATCTTCAAGACCCTTGCCCACCACGCCAAGCTGCTCAAGCGCTGGCTGGTGTTCGGCAACCACATCCTGGCCAAGTCGACGCTCTCGCCGCGCCAGCGCGAGTTGCTCATCCTGCGCACCGGCTGGAACTGCCAGGCCGAGTACGAGTGGGGCCAGCACGTGGTGATCGGCCAGCTGTGCGGCATCACCGACGCCGAGATCGAACGCATCACCGCCGGCCCCGACGCCCCCGGCTGGGATCCCTTCGAGGCCACCCTGCTGCGCGCTGCCGACGACTTGCACCGCGACAGCTGCATCGCGGACGCGACCTGGGCGGCGCTGGCGCAGCGCTACGACACGCAGCAGCTGATCGACGTCGTCTTCACCGTCGGCCAGTACACCCTGGTGTCGATGGCGCTGAACAGCTTCGGCGTACAGCTGGACGAGGGGATCAGCGGCTTTCGCCGCTGAGACGCTTCATCCATGCAGCGCGCGCGCGGTCGGTGAGGTCGGCACGTCGCCGACCGCCGGCGCCGTGTGGAGCAGCCGATCGCCGCTCAGCATGGTGACGCCGAACCAGTAGTGCTCGTTCTTGAAGTGGTGCAGGCGGTGGTTGCGCCACAGGCGCTGGTAGAGGGCGGTGCGCGGCATGACGCGGGTGTGGACGAGGAAGTGGACCCACTCGTAGTGCAGCGCCAGCGCGAGGTGGGTGACGATGCCGGTCAGCGCCAGCGCCGGCGTCGGGGTCAGCGCGAACCACAGGGCGACGATCAGCGGCACGGTGTACCAGAACGACTGCTGCGGAATGAACAGCAGCTCGAGCTGCCACGGGGCGCGATGATGGGCGCGGTGCTTCTGCGGGACGTGGAAGTCGAGGCGGCGGCCGAGGACGGTCATCGGCTTGTAGTGCAGGATGAAGACGTGGATCAGCCATTCCTGCACCGGCCAGTAGAGCGAGAGCGCGGCGACCGGCACGAGGTTCCACCACGACCAGTCGCCGACCCAGACGCGCAGCGCGAGGGCGAACGCCAGCAGCGCGATGACCACGCGCGGGCTGGTGTGGCGCAGGAAGACGGGTATCGCCTCGGCGAGCGTGCGCGGGCTGTCGCTGGCGGCGAGCGTCGTCGCGGTCGGGGTGCCGACGTCGGCGGCGGTGGCGGTGCTCATGTCAACTCCTGTTGGCGGGCGGCGCTTGTCGGCGCCGTGTTTGCAACGCGCACCCCGCTCCGCCCCGCCCCCGGCGCCGAGGGACCGGCGCCCTCCAGGGGGCTGGACGCCGAATGGTACATCATTGGGTGGCTCGCGCTGGCGTGCGGTCCGGTGATGCGGCGTTGAGCAGGGCGAGCGCGGCGACGATGCCCTGCTCGCCGCGCTTGATCAGCTCGCGCGCCAGCGCCTCGGCAGCGGCGCTGTCGCGCCGGCGCAGCGCGGCGGCGATGGCGCGGTAGGGCGCGACATCGCCGATCTCGTCGGCCAGCACCTGGGTGAACAGTGCGCGGCACTGGTCGTAGGTGGCGTGCAACGAGTTGTACGCCAGCCGGTAGGGCAGGTTGTCGGAGGCGTCGACGAGCTGCGACCAGAACTGCGCCGCCAACCCCTGCAGCGCCGGCAGATCGCCCGCGGCCGCCGCCATCGCCTCGGCC
>JBOHWA010000897.1:0-2999 GCA_050735855.1 Binatia bacterium | reverse complement strand
GCGCGACGGCGAGCAGCAGCAGCAGGCCGGGCATGCCGATCGCGAGCAGGACCGTCAGCCGCTGCGCCGCGCCCTTGGCGGCGGCGGCCGGGATGCCGACGACGATGGTCAGCGGGTCGTGTGGTGGTCCGATGACCGCGCTCGCCGTGCGGTCCAGCCCGTGACGCTCGGCCAGCCGCGCCGCCGCGCCCGCCGGGGCCTCGGCGATGAGCTGCTCGCGGTCGCGCACGACGATGAACTTGCCCAGGCCCAGGTCGGTCTCGCTGGCGATGTGCTCCAGCAACGTCGGCAGGGCCACCGCGCTCTCGGGCTTCTGCAGCAGCGCGGCGACGGTGGACACCTCCTCCTGCAGGGCGATGTCGAGGTCGCGCAGCATTCGATTGCCAAACACCTCGACCAGCAGCCACCCGGCACCGGCCGCCGCCGGTACCAGCAGGGCGAGAATCCACAGGACCAGACGCAGGCGGAGCGAGCGCGTCACCGCCCCTCCGCACGCAGCACGTAGCCGGCGCCGCGCACGGTGTGCAGCAGGCGCGGTCTGCCGTCCGCCTCGAGCTTCTTGCGCAACCGGTTGACGAAGACCTCGATGAGGTTGGAGAGCGAATCGAAGCGCTCGCCCCAGACGTGGTCGGCCAGCATCGAGCGCGTCACCACCTCGCCGGCGTGCAGCATGAACAGCTCGAGCAGGCTGAACTCGCGCGCCGTCAGGTCGATCGCCCGGCCGCCGCGCTGCACCGTGCGGCGGCGGACGTCGAGCTCGAGGTCGCCGACGTGCAGGGCGACGAGATCGCGCTGCTGGCCGCGGCGCTGCAGGGCGTTGATGCGCGCCAGCAGCTCGCCGAAGGCGAAGGGCTTGGTCATGTAGTCGTCGGCGCCGGCGTCGAGGCCGGCGATGCGGTCCTCGACGGCGCCGCGCGCCGTGAGGATGAGCACCGGCGTGCCGAAGGCCGCCTGGCGCAGGCGGGCCAGCAGCTCGGTGCCGTCGGCGCCGGGCAGGCCGAGGTCGAGAACGACGAGCTGGTAGTCGTTGGCCATCAGCAGGCGCCAGGCGTCGTCGACGCGGTCGCTCACGTCGACCGTCCAGGCCGCTTCCTCCAACCCGCGCTTCAGGTGGCGGGCGAGAGCCGGTTCGTCTTCGACGACCAACAGACGCATGACTCAGCGATCATCCTGACGACGACGGCGCGTTGCAGGCTGCGCCGCGGCGCCACACTGCCACCACCCGGCCGCCGAATGCCAGGCGGCGGGGAGACATGCGCTGGGTCGCCGCCCGGTCAGTCGGGCGACACCAGACGGCGCGACTTCTTCATCCCGCGCGCCGTCCCCCCCCGCGCGGCCAGGCACAGCCAGGCGAGCGCCATGGTGGCGACGGTGGCGGCCGCCTCCGCCGCCGGTTCCCAGATCAGGTGCGCAGTGACGATCAGCACCACCGCGGTCGTGGTCCAGGTGAAGGTGGTGCCGTACTCCTTCCGCACCACCCGCTTCCAGTCGAAGCGGAAGCCGGCGATGGTCGCGCGCAGGCCGCGCAGATCGGGCACGAAGCGGTTCACCCGCGCGCAATAGGCGGTATACTCGGCGCCGAACTTGCGCGCCAGGAACGCCTCCTCGGCCGACGCCATCGCCCACAACGACAGCGCCACCAGGCCGACCACGACGACGTAGGCGGCGGGCGAGTTCCAGATCAGCATCAGGCCGACGAAGAGCAGGAAGTTGCCGACGTAGAGCGGGTGGCGGCAATGGGCGAAGAGTCCGTTGCAGACCAAACGGTCGGCGGCGATCTGTTTGTTCTTGCCGCCGCGTTGAATGTAGGCGAGGCCGATGACCAGGACGCGCAGCGCCTGGCCGCTGAGCGCGACGGCGATTCCGAGTGCGTCGAGCAGCGCGTCGGCGCGCGGATCGCCGAGGAACGGGCGCGGGCGGGTGAACAGCAGCGTGAGTCCGACGGTCACCGGGACGAGCGCGTTGCGGTGGCGGAAGACGAAGCGGCCGTAGGCGAGTAGCAGGGCGTGCGGCCAGCCCGGCGCGCCGCTACTTGATGGCGATGACGCCGGTGAAATTGTACCACTTGAAGAAGGTGTCGACGCTGCGAAATCCGACATGGCGGAGCATCTCCTCGTTCTCGCGCAGGCGGTACGGGATGAGCACGTTCTCCAGCGCCTCGCGCTTGCGCGCGATCTCCAGGCTGCTGTAGCCGTTGCGCTGTTTGAAGGCGTAGTAGTGCTCGATGTAGAGCCGATTCAGCATCGACTCCTCCGTCACCACCTTTTCGATCAGCAGCAGGCAGCCGTTCGGCTGCAGCCCCTGCCAGATGTCGCGCAGCGCCCGCTCGCGGTGCAGCGGGCGCACAAACTGCAGGGTGAGGCTCATCACCACGACGCTGGCATTGCTGAGCGGCAGCGGATCGTTGAGGTCGGCGCAGCGCAGCGCGTAGCGGTGGCGCAGGTGGCCGCCGAGCGCCGCCTCGGCGCGCGCCAGCATCGCGGCTGAGGCGTCGACGCCGATGAAGGTGACGTCCTGCGGCAGCGCGTCGAGGCTGGCGATGGTCGCGCCGGTCGAGCAGCCGAGGTCGTAGACCTGCGAGCCGTCGGTGGCGAAGTCGCCCGCCAGCTCGGTCATCTGCCGCTGCATCTCGACATAGAACGGCACCGACCGCGCCAGCATGTCGTCGAACACCGCGGCGGTGTCGGCGTTGAAGGCAAAGTCGGACACGCGTCCGTCGACCCGCTGAAAGATCTCATCGCGCATGGGGCCGCTCCCCTTGGTGTCGACCAGGTCCCGGCCTGGTCCATCCGCCTGTCGGTCGCGACTGTACATCAGCCGACACCCTACCAGCCGGCGGCTGAACCGGGGGTGAATGCCGGCTTAATTCTCGTTCATCTCGCGGATGGATCGATGCATAGTGGGTCTGTTTGAGGCTCAGGTCAGCCGCGCCGTGGGTCACGCTGCTGGCGAGTGGCAGGCTAGTGGAGGGCGCCGGTCCCTCGGCGCCGTGCTGATCC
>JBOHWA010000896.1:0-2727 GCA_050735855.1 Binatia bacterium | reverse complement strand
GGTTTATCCATCCTGTGTCAAGACAACAAGCGTTCAGGACGGCAGGGGCGGGATCGCGGCGCAACGGCTTGACAAGGGGTCGCCGTGGATGGCAAAGCGCGAACCAGTGTCATCACCCGATTTCAGTCAATCTTCGCGGAGGAGGTGGCAGATGAAAAAGTTTCTCAGTCAATTGGCATCCGCTAGCGCGCTGGTCGCGCTTATGGCGGGGCTCCCCCAGATGGCTGCAGCTGATGACTATGAGCTGCAGGGACGATGGTTCGGCGGCGTCGATGTCGGTGTTCTGATTCCGTTGAACGCCTACAACCGGTTTGCCGATCCGGGCGGCGTGATCAATCCGTTCATCGGCTACAAGTTCTTCGACGACAAGGATCTCCAGCTGAACCTTGGGGTCGTCGGCGGACTGCAGTTCTTCGGCACCCCGTCGGATACGTGCAATTCGTGCACGGCAGCCGGCAAGGGGATCAACGACGATGCCGCCTTCGGCCTCTCGTACCAGGCCGGTCCGCGGCTGTCGCTGCCATGGGGCCCGCTCGAGCTGTACGGCGACTGGCAGGTCGGCGGCCTGAGCGGTCTGACCTCGCCGTCGGCGATCACCGATACGTCGTGGGGCTTCATGACCGGCGGCGGTATCAACTACAACATCAATGAGAACGTCGGCATCGGCGGCTTCGGCCGCTGGCAGCGCTGGTACCAGCGCTCGCATGGCGTCGGTGATGTGCGCATGGCCACCGCTGGTCTCGAAGTGCTGGTCCAGCAGTCGCCGCCCGCTCCGCCGCCGCCGCCGGCTCCGCCGGTCGCCCCGCCGCCGCCGGCTCCGCCGATGAAGGAGAAGATCATCCTGCGCGGCGTGAACTTCGACTTCGACAAGTACAACATCCGTCCGGATGCGGTGCCGATCCTCGAGCAGGCCTGCGCCACGCTCAAGTCGAAGCCGAACATCAACGTCTCGTGCCAGGGGCACACCGACAGCGTCGGCACCGAGCAGTACAACCAGGGGTTGTCCGACCGGCGTGCCAACGCGGTCCGCAACTGGCTGGTCAAGTGTGGCATCCCGGCGTCGCGCCTCACGGCCAAGGGCTTCGGCGAAGCCAACCCGGTCGCGTCGAACGAGACCGCGGAAGGTCGCGCCCAGAACCGCCGCACCGAGCTGGTCATCCAGAGCCAGTAAGGGGCGACACCGTCTGAGCAACTCAGGGGCGAGGTGGATTCCACCTCGCCCCTTTTTTTGTCTTCGCCCCGCTCAGCACCGACGGTCGAACTGCCGTTCGCCCTGAGCTTGTCGAAGGGCGCCGACCAGCGGCACCCTCGCACGCGTCGCCGCCGCCGCGGCGGCCGTCAGCGGATCGTCGTGACGTTCGCTTCCCAATCGGCGCCGTCGAACGGCGTGACCTGGAAGCGGGCGGCGGCGTCGCCGTCGAGGCAGCGGATGTTGACGTCGATGCCGTCGGGATGCGAGCGCGGCGCATAGAACGGGTGGATGCCGCAGACGCCACAGAACGTGTGCTTGGCGACGCCGGTGTTGAAAGTGTAGGTGCGCAGCACCTCGGCGCCGGCCAACAGGGTGAACTGCTCGCGCGGCACGATCAGGTGCAGGTTGGCCTTCCGGCGGCACATCGAGCAGTTGCACTCGAGCGCCTCGTAGCGGTCGACCGCGACCCGAAAGCGCACCGCCCCGCAGTGGCACCCGCCCTCGTAGGTGTCCATCAAGGTCTCTGCTTCGCGCCAGGTCTCTGCTTCGCGCCAGGTCCCTGCTTCGCGGCGCCGACTCAGCCGAGCGGGTGGGTGAAGCGGATGTTGCGCTTGGCGAGGCCCTCGCTGACGATCGCGGCGCCGCCGCTGCGCATCATCCATTCGAGCCGATGGTCGCGATACTCGCGCACGAACTGTCCGCTCAGCACCATCTCGGGCAGCATCTGGAAACCGCCCATGGCGTGCGTCGCCGCCTCGAACGTCTGCGCGATGCTCGGCCGCGTCCGCATGCGTTCCAGCCACGCCGCCAGCGCCGAGCCCTCGGCGGGCGCGTGGCCGCTCATCGCGGCGGCGTGCACCACCGGCACGACGGAGAGGTCGCCCCAGCCGAAGCTGGCGCCGTTGAAGAACGGCCCGCCGGCCAGTTGGCGATCGAGGTAGGCGTTGATCCCCACCACCTGCTCGGCCGCCGTGGCCAGCAGCTGCTCGGCGAGCGCACCGCTGGCGCGCTGGAAGACGCGCACCTCGAACACCGCCCAGTTGATCGCCTCGTAGTAGGTGTCGCAGAGCTCCTCGAGCATGCGCACGCGGGCCCGCGCCGCCGGGCTGTCGGGCAGCAGCGGCGGGGTCGGCCAGCGGTCCTCGAGGTACTCGAGGATGATGGTCGAGTCGAACACCGCCACGTCGCCGTCGAGCAGCGCCGGCACCTCGCGGCGCGGGTTGGCGGCGTTGAAGGCCGCGTCGCCGCCGCCGAAGAGATCGGGGATGCGCGCGTCGAACTCGAGACCCTTCTCGAGCAGGGCGATCTTGACCTTCTGGGCATATGGCGAGAGGGGATGTTCGTAGAGTGTGATCATGCGGCGGTTAGAGCACAGCGGTCGGGCGGCGCATAGCCTTGGCGCGGGCGGATGAACGAGCCGCCGCGCACCATCCTGCACGTCGACCTCGACGCGTTCTACGCCGCGGTCGAGGTGCGCGAGCGGCCGGCGCTGCGTGGGCGGCCGGTGGTGGTCGGCGCCGATCCGCACGGCGGGC
>JBOHWA010000895.1:0-3324 GCA_050735855.1 Binatia bacterium | reverse complement strand
GATCGGATGGCCGCCGACGAACGGGCGGTCGGCCGGCAGCAGCGCCTCGAGCGCCGCCACCACCGCGCCCTTGACGCTGCCGACGTCGGTGACCAGCGTGCCCGGCCGCAGGTGCGGCAGCAGCGCGGCGGCGATGGTCGCCGTGCTGCGCACCGGCACCGCCAGGACGAGCAGGTCGACCGGACCGAGATCAGCCGCATCGCGCGCGACGCGGTCGAGGATGCCGCGCGCCCGCGCCGTCTCCAGATTCGCCGCGCTGCGCCCCAGGCCGACCACCGTGCCGATCAGGCCGGCGGCGCGGCCGGCCAGGGCCAGCGAGCCGCCGATCAGGCCGACGCCGACGATCGCCGCGCGCTCAAACCGCAACGCCGCGCCCCTCCTCCTCGGAGAGCGTATGCGCCAGGGCGCGGACCAGCCGCTCGTTCTCGGCCCGCGTCCCGACCGTGACGCGCACGTGCTCGGGGAAGCCATACACCGGCACCGGGCGCACGATGACGCCCTGGCGCAGCAGCGAGTCGTAGAGCCGCGCCACATTGCCGACCTTGACCAGGATGAAGTTGGCCCAGCTCGGCACGCACTCCAGGCCGAGGCCGGCGAAGGCCTCGCGCAGGAACGCCATGCCCTCGCGGTTGACCGCGCGGGTGCGCTCGACGTGCGCCTCGTCGTCGAGCGCCGCCAGCGCCGCCACCTGCGCCAGCGTGTTGACGTTGAACGGCGCCCGCACGCGGTTGAGGATCTCGATGATGTCGGGATGGGCGACGCCGTAGCCGACGCGCAGCCCGGCCAGGCCGTAGATCTTCGAGAAGGTGCGCAGGACGATGAGCAGGTGCTCGCCGCGCAGATCGGCGAGCGCGTCGGGGTAGCGCGGGTCCTCGACGTATTCGGCGTAGGCCTCGTCCATGACGATGATCACGTCGCGCGGCACTGCGGCGAGGAACTCCTCCCACTGCTCGCGGAAGAAGATCGTGCCGGTCGGGTTGTTGGGATTGGCCAGGAAGACCAGCCGGGTCGCCGGCGTGATCGCCTCGGCGATCGCCTCGAGGTCGTGGGTGAAGGCGCGCAGCGGCACGATCGTGCTGCGCCCGCCCTGCGCCTGCACCAACATGCGGTAGATGACGAAGGCCTGATCGGCCATCACCGCCTCCTCGCCGGCGTGCAGGAAGGCGCGCACGATGAGCTCGATGATCTCGTTCGAGCCGTTGCCGAAGATCAGCGTCTCCGGCGCCACCGTCAGGCGGCGCGCCAGGGCGCGGCGCAGGTGGTAGCAGCTGCCGTCCGGATAGCGGTGCACGTCGGCCAGCGCCGACTGCAGCGCGGCCAGCGCCTTCGGCGACGGGCCGAGCGGGTTCTCGTTCGAGGCCAGCTTGATCGAGTCGGTGACCCCGTACTCGCGCTCCAGCTCGTCGATCGGCTTGCCCGGCGGATAGGGCTGCAGCGAGTGGATCCAGGGCCGCACCAGATGCTTGACCTTCATGGTTTCGCCTCGCCTTCCGGCCAGCGCCACGCCGGGTAGGAGCCCAGGACCTTGACGAAGAGGGCGCGCCGCCGCAGGGCGGCGAGCGCCTTCGCCATGCGCGGCTCGTCGGCGTGGCCGGACAGATCGATGAAGAACACGTACTCCCAGGCGCGGCCCTTGAGCGGGCGCGACTCGATGGTGCTCAGGTTGATGCGCTGCTGGGCGAAGGAGGCCAACACCTTGAACAACGCCCCCGACTCGTGCGGCACGGCGAACAGGATGGAGGTCTTGTCGTCGCCGGTCGACTTGCCGCGCACGTCGTTGCTGATCACCAGAAAGCGGGTGACGTTGTTGGGCAGGTCCTGGATGCTCTCGGCGACGACCTTCAATTTGTAGCGCTCGGCGGCGCGCCGGCCGGCGATCGCGGCGGCGCCGGGATGGCGGGCGGCATACGCGGCCGCCGCCGCGTTGCTCGCCATCTCCTCCACCGGCACGCCGGCGAAATGCTGGCCGAGCCAGCCGCGGCACTGGGCCAGCGATTGTGGGTGCGAGACGATGCGGCGGACGTGCCGCGGGTCGGCATCGCGCGCCATCAGACAATGGTCGATGCGCAGCAGCACCTCGGCCTTGATGGCCAGCGGCGACGAGATGAAGCGGTCGAGCGTCTGCGCGACGACGCCCTCGGTCGAGTTCTCCACCGGCACGACGCCGTACTCGGCGCGGCCGCGCTCGACCTCGTCGAACACCGCGTCGATCGACGCATACGGCCGCAGCGCCGCCCCGGAACCGAACTGCTCCGCCGCCGCCTGCTGCGAGTACGTGCCGGCCGGCCCCATGTAGGCGATGCGCAGCGGCTGCTCGAGCGCCAGGCAGCCCGACATCACCTCGCGAAAGATCATCCGCAGGTGCTGCGGCCGCAGCGGCCCGTCGTTCAAGCGCGCCAAGCGCTGCAGCACGCGCTTCTCGCGCTCGGGGGCGTACTTCGCCGCCCCCTGCCCGGCGCGCGCCTTGACGTGGCCGACCTTGACCGCCAACCCGGCCCGCCGGTTGAGCAGCCGCACGAGCTGCTCATCGAGCTGATCGATCTGCGCGCGCAGCGCTTCGAGCGACGGGGACCGCGACACGACTCTTTTCCTTATCAGGCGTTGCCGGCGGGCGATACGACGCGAGCGCCTCGCCGACCGGCGGTGAGCTAGCGCAAAAGCCCCCAGCGGGCAACGCGGTTCCCACACGTCATGGAGAATGATCAAGTCCGACCCGAGCCCGATGCCCTAGCCCTTGCCCTTGCCCTGATCAAATTGATCCGCCTCCAGTCTTTCGAGGCTGAGCCATCTCATACAGGGCTAGGGCAAGGGCGAGGGCGAGGGCTGGGGTCGAACCGGATCAATCGGAAGCGTGAATCGATGCAATGATCGATGCTGCATCAGCGCGCTCGGCGTCCACCCACTCCACGCTAATATCCCCCCGCCACCACGTCATCTGCCGCTTGGCGAACTGCCGCGTCGCGCGCTGCATCGACGCCAGCGCTGCGTCCAGGGTCGCGGCGCCGCACAAGTGGGCGGCAACCTCGCGGTAGCCGATGCTGCGCAGCGGCGCGAGGTTGGCGTCGTAGCGCTGCAGCAGGGCGCGCACCTCGTCGACCAGGCCGGCATCCAGCATGGCGCGACCGCGCGCGTCGAGGCGAGCGTAGAGCGCGGCGCGCTCGCAGGTCAGCGCGATGACCCGCATCGGCAGCTCGGGCGCGCGACCGGCGTGCTCGGCCTGCCAGGCGCTGAGCGGCCGACCGCTCGATTCCGCCACCTCGATGGCGCGCACCAGGCGCACCAGGTCGTGCGGGTGCAGGCGCGCGGCCGCCGCCTGGTCGAGAC
>JBOHWA010000894.1:0-8059 GCA_050735855.1 Binatia bacterium | reverse complement strand
CTCGGATGCAGCGTCAGGCTGCCAGCCTGCGGCCGCAGGCTGCCGGTGATGGCGCGCAGCAGGGTGCTCTTGCCCTCGCCGTTGGCGCCGAGCAGAAACCAGAACTGTCCGGCCGACACCTCGAGTTGCACGCCGTGCAGCACCGACGCGCCGCCGTAGTGCAGCGACAGGTCGCGCGCCGCCAGCAGCACGTCCGGCTCAGCCGTGGCCACCGCCCCGCGCCGCGCCCACCGGTTCGTCGCCGCGAGGGCCGAGGCAGCGGCGTGCCATGCGCCTGCGCAAGCGTACCCGCGCGCGGAAGAAAAAAGTCACCGAGGGCTTTGTTGCGCCGCCGTTGCGTGTACAGTAACAGCACGTCTTACAGGAACCGGCGGGCAGTGCCGGCACTGATACGACAGAAAGGACAGAGACAATCATGCGTGCAGATTTGAGGCTCGCTGACCTGGAGCGCCGCAAGGTCCCGAGCAAGCTGATGAACGTCAAGGTCCCCGACAATGTCAGCGAGGGGATCGACCGCGTCGCCGAGGAGCTGGGGTGCTCCAAGACGGCGGTGGTGATTGCGCTGCTGAACGAGGGGCTCGACGCGGCCACGATCGTCGTGCCGCCGCGCACCGGCCAGAAGCCGGCGAATCGGCCGCCGCGGCGCGGCCGCCCGCCGCTACCGCTTCCGTCCGCGTAGAACGCGCGGACGCGGGTCGCCCGTCTGCGCCGGCCGTGAGCGGCGGGCGCGGACGCGACCCGCGCCCGCGGTCTCACCGTCGCCCCTGATCGTGGCGGCTCGATCCGCTGTCGGGAGATGTGCGCCCAGAGGGCGCCATGGCCCGCCTCAGTGCGTGCCATGGATCAGGCCGCCGATGGCGGCGATCAAGCCGACGCCGACGAAGAACGGCACGGCGTAGATCCATTCGCGCCGCGTGCGCGAGTGGTGCAGCTCGGGCATCAGGTCGGACGCCGCAATGTAGATGAACATGCCCGCGGTGGCGGCCATGAACCAGGCCAGGTGGCCGGCGACCATCCCCTCGAACCAGAAGCACCACAGCGCGCCGAGCAGGGCCGCCAGGCCCGAGAGGAAGTTGAGCAGCAGCGCCGATGAGCGCCGGAAGCCGGCGCCGAGCAGGATGCCGAAGTCGGCCACCTCCTGCGGGATCTCGTGCGCCGCGACCGCCAGCGTGGTGGCGACGCCGACCGTCGGGCTGA
Organism: Binatia bacterium; assembly: GCA_050735855.1. GTDB lineage: Bacteria > Desulfobacterota > Binatia > HRBIN30 > CADEER01 > JBOHWA01. Next base: position 6,862 of record JBOHWA010000894.1, on the reverse strand, counting down.
CCAGGAAGGCGGCGGCGATGACCACGCCGTCGATGAAGTTGTGCAGCGTGTCGCCGACCAGCACCAGGTAGCCGGACGGCACGGTGTGGCTGTCGTCGCGGTCGCCGTGCCCATGCTCTTCGTCGTGGCTGTGAAAGCCGCGCAGGAACCGCTCGAGGACGAAGAATGCCCCCATCGCGCCGAGGCTGGCGATGAAGAAGTTGCCGTCGCCGGTGTGCAGCGCCACCGCCTCCGGCAACAGCTCGAGGAAGGCCGTAGCGAGCAGCACGCCGGCGCCGAAGCTGATGAACAGCATGGCGCGGCGCTCGTTCCAGTCGGTGAAGAGGAAGATGACCCCGACCAGCGAGATGGCACTGATCACCAGCGTGGCGAGGATGGCGTGGACGAGCGGGGTCATGTCGTGCACCGGGTCGCGGGCTGCGCCGCAAGCGCCGGCGCGCGTTGTACGGGAAAGCATTGGACGTGTCCATGTGGGCCGCCGCTCGCCCAAATCAAACGGATCAAGCTCAACCCTAGCCCTAGCCCTTGCCCTTGCCCTAGCCCTTGCCCTAGCCCTTGCCCTTGCCCTAGCCCTTGCCCCGAATCTGATTCATCCGCCTCGAATACGTTGAGCTTGATCCAGCGCATTCAGGGCTAGGGCTAGGGTCGAAGCGGATGCATTTCATTCCTGCCCGGCCCCCTGCAGCGCCGCCGCCAGCTGCCTCACGTTGTAGTCCACCATCTCCAGGTACGCCTCCGTCCCCGGCCGCGAGCCTGCCTGGTTGGCGAGGCGCACGACCCTGGCGCCGGTCTGGCTGGCGACGAAGTCGGCGTGGCGCTGGTCGTAGTAGGCCGCGGCGAAGATCAGCGGCACCTTGGTGGCGCGCATGGTCTCGATCACCTCCTGCAGGTGTCTGGTGGTCGGCGGTACGCCGGGTTTGGGCTCCAGGTGGGCGACGATCTCGACCGCGAAGCGGCGGGCGAAGTACGGCCAGATCGGGTGGTCGTCGACGGCGCGCGCGCCCGGATACGGCGCCAGCAGGCCGAGCCAGCCGCCGAGCTCGGCAGCCTGCCCCTGCTGTTGGAGGAAGGGCAGCAGCTTGCCGTACTCGAACAGCGCGGCGAGCTTCTCCACGTCGTAGCGCGCCGCCAGTTGCGGGCCGACCAGCGCGACGCCGAGGGCGCGGTGGAACTCGTCATAGCGCTGCGCGAAGGCGGCGCCATCGGCCGGCCGCAGGCGGGTCAGCACGTCGCGCAGCAGCGCCGCCACCTTGAGGCCCATCAGCGGGTCGAGCAGGTAGTGCGGGTTGCCGAACGGATGCACGTCGCCCATCGAGCGGTCGACGGTGGTGCTCGGCACGTCGAGCGGCGCGATCACGACCGACGCGTCGACGAACCCCGGGCCACCCGGCAGGATGCGGCTGTTGCGGGCGTTGTTGAGCAGCACCGGCGCGTAGCCCACTTCGAGCTCGAGGCCGTTGCTGACGTAGAGATCCGCCCGGCTGAGGGCTTTGACATAGCTCGGCTTGGCCTCGACGAAGTGCGGATCCTCGCTCGGCTTGGCGAGCACGGTGACGGCGACGGCGTCGCCGCCGACGACGCGCACCAGGTTGCCGAGCTCCGGCGTCGTCGCCACCACCGAGAGCGGCTCGAGCGCGGCGGCCGGGATGGCGGTCAGCAGCGCGGCGCCGAGCAGCGCGGCGGTGCGGCGCAAGCATAGGAGGGAATCGATATGAGTCGTCATGCGCAGTCTCCGATCAGTACTGGTGAGCGGGATGGGTGCCGTAGAGGAACTCGACCCCGAGCCAGACGCTGCTGGCGGTGTGGTCGCCGGGCAGGAACTTGGCGTCGTCGAAGTTGTACTGCAGGCGGATGCGCGAAAACTCCGACGGGTGGTAGATGAGCAGCGGCGCGATGCGCAGCCGGTCGCTGCGCAGCGGATCCTGGTTGCGGCTGACCAGCTCGCCGTCCATCACGCTGTCGCCACGGCCGGTGCCGTACTCGACGCGCAGGCCCGCGGCCCACGGATGGAGGAAGCCGTAGCTCAGCTGCGAGTAGAAGCCGTAGTCGCGCAGGATGGCGCTGGGCAGATTGTTGGGAAAGGCGCCGTCCTCGCCCTCCGCGGTGCCGGCGACGAAGCGGTCGGCCGTGTAGTCGCGCTTCAGCACCTCGGTCTGCCAGACGACGAACGGCCAACCGCGGAAGTTGTCCAGGGGGCGGTACTTGAAGGTCAGGTCGGCACCGTAGATGAACGTCGGCGCGTCCGGTCCACTGACGTTGTCGCCGTAGAGCCCCGACACGCCGACCAGACCGGTGATCTCCGGCGAGATGTCCCAGGAGTTGGCCCAGCGCGCCAGGTAGATGAAGTCGCTCAGGTTGTGCACGCCGTCGCTCACCGGCGGGCGCCCGCCGACGCCGCCCTCGGAGTTGAGGAAGCTGACGGCGAACTCGCCTTCGTCGCCGTTCTGCATGCCGACGGTCACCTCGGAGAACCACGGCAGCGGCGCCAGCCAGTCCACCTGCACGCCCGGCGAGCGCAGTCCGTCGCCGCCGAAGAGGCGGGTCATCATGAAGTTCTGGTCGAGATAGGTCCAGGCGTGCGGATGCACCGGGTTGATGCGGCCGAAGTCGGTCAGGAAGTAGCCGCCTTTGACCTGCAGATCCCACGGCAGCGAGGTGGTGACGAAGAACGCCTCCTCGAGCTCGACCACGCTGTCGGTGAAGACGATGTGCGCTTCGCCGATGAAGTAGGGGTCGACAGCGCCGGCCAACGACAGCTCGCCCTGCTGCAGCGTGAAGCCGCGCCGGTTGGGGTCGTGTGCGCCGCCCTGCAGATCGCGCAGCGTCTGGCCGCCGACCGTCGAGCTGCCGGCCGCGGTGAGCACGTCGAACGACACGTCGATCAGGCGGATCTCCGCCCCGCCGACGCGCCGCGCCAGCAGCGCTGGCCGCGTCGCGGTGGCGCCGACGCTGGCCGGCTGCGTGACATCGGTCGGCGGCCGCACCTCCGCCAACGCCTTGTCGATCGCCGCCTCGTCGCTCTCGGGCGCGACCGGCGCCGGGGCCGCCGCGGCCTTCGCCACCGGGGTCCTCGCCGCCGGCGCGCTGAGGCCCTGCACCTGCTCCTGCAATTGCTGGATCTGCTGCTGCTGGTGTTGGTTCTGCTTGATCAGCTCCTGCATCTGCTGCTTGAGCGCTTCGATCTCGGGCGACGATTGCGCCGCCGCCGGGGCGGCGAGCGCACCGAGGGCGACAATCCACAGCGCGGCGTTGAGGACGCCACGCCGGACGAGCGGCTGGGCCATGCACGAATCTCCTCGTCAGCCGATGGCACCACGCACGGATGCCACGGCGGCCGGCGGCGCAGGCGCGCGCGCCGGTCAGTGAAGTTGCTCGGCGGTGAGCAGCTTACGAGGAGCGGGTGGGCGGACCGCGCGGCGCGCCCGGGCCGCGCACAGGCGCGGCGACTGACCGTGTCGTGTGCGGCAGCGGCCGCCAGACCTGCGTGAACTGCCGCAGCGCCACGGTCGGCGCGGCCAGCACGCCGGCCTGGCCGTGCGCCAGCGTGGCACAGACCGCGCACGCCGCCGCATCATGCGGCGCCGTCTCATCGGCGTCCGGTTGATGCAGGTGTGCCGCCTCATCATGGTGGGCGCACAGCAGGGGTGCCCGCGCCGCGGCGCCGTGCTGCGCGTGCAGCGTCGGCAGCGCGACGCCCTGCAGCAGCAGGGCTATCGCGGCCGCGACACCGCGCGTCGCGATGCAGCGGGCGAGACGGAACATCATGGTCGGGCCTACCAGAGGCGTACGGTTGAGACAAGCGCGCAACGTTGGGAGGGCGCGGCTCCTGCCGAGCCCGCACCAATGCACCGAAGAGGCTCGGCGGGAGAGCCTCGCCCTCGCACGAGACACGCGGCGCCGCTCAGCGCTTGGGGACGAAGTCGGCGGTGACGCGCAGGACATCGACGTGCAGTCGCGGGCCGAGCCGTGGCGCCAGGGGCACTTGGCCCGAGTAATAGCTCACCACGGTGTGCAGCGGCAGCCAGTCGCTCAGCTCGATCGGTGGGCCGCTGGCCACCACGTTGTCAGGCGGCAGGATGACGTCCTGCTGCGTGATGCGGCCCTCGGGCTTCACCAGCCAGTCGCCGGCGCGCAGCTGCGACTGGCCGGGGACCACCGGCCGCATACCGGCCCGCTCGGCGTAGTACTGGAAGCCCCAGTGGCCGACGTACCAGACGTCGGCCACCGCCGCCGCGCGCGCGCGCTCGGCGATACGCGCGATAGCCTGGCGCTGCACGACGGCATCGCGAAAATCGACCGCGAACACCAGCAGGCCGAGCAGCACGCCGGCGGTGGCGACCGCCGTCACCACGCCGCGCCGGCCCCGCGACCAGGCGGAGCGCGCCGCCAGACGCCCGACGAGCAGCGTCAAGACCAGGGCGGTACCCATCACCCGCCGCGTCGCCGGGAACGGCGCCAGGAAGAAGTAGGCGCCGATCTCGACGGCCAGCCAGAGACACAGGAATCGCGTCACGCCATCCGCCCCCTGCTCAGTCTCTGCCGGCGATCGGGCCAGGCGCCAGATGACCGCGGCGCCAACCAGCACGACGGCCACGCCGAACAGGCCGCACACCACGAACGGGGTGAGCGGCGGCCCCGCCGCGATCGCGCCATACCCGAGCCCCATCGCCACCCCCGCCGCGAGCAACGCACGGCGCGACCAGCCGAGCCCGACGAGGCCGAGCAGCAGCACCGGCGTGGCGACGCCGCCGAGGTTGCCGATCAGGGCGGCGAGCAGGTCGGCTTTGGTCGCCGCGACGGCGCGGATCCACTGTGCGTGGTGCAACAGATGCGACTCGCCGTAGCGCAGCGCGATCAGGCCTTCCCAGGCGAGAAACACGGCGGCGCCGACGGCCGCCGCCGCCAGGCCGAGACGCATCCGGCGCACCGACAGGCCGTACAACAGGAGCACGCCGGGCCCGAGCAGCACCGCGTACTTGGTCTGCATCGACACGCCGGCGACGGCGCCCGCCGCCAGCGCGCGCAGCAGCGAGCCCCGTTCGCAGGCCTGCACCAGCAACAGCAGGGCGGCGAGAGCAAGCGCCTGCGCCGGGACGTCGAGCATCAGGTTCAGGCTGGGCAAGACCAACGGCGACAGCGCGGTCATCGCCGTCAGCGGCCGCTCCACCCCCGGCGCCCAGCGGCGGCAGAGGGCGTGGAATGAGCCGACGAACAACACGGCGAGGGGAAACAGCCACAGCTTGACCACGACCGGGCGATCGCCGAACAGGCGCAGCGGCAGCGACAGCCAGTACGGCAGGCCGGTCGGCATCATGATGTCGAAGCCGTTCTGCGGATGCTCGTACCAGAACAGCATGTAGCCGTATGGATCGAACGGGTCGCGCGCGATCTGCTGCGCGCAGGCGTAGTACGCCGGGTCGTCGATGGTCAGCGGCTTCCAGGCGTTGAGCAGCGTCAGCGCCGCCGCCACCGCCAGAACGAACCGCGCGCCCGACCGCTGCACGGTGTGGTCACCCCGCCGCGCGTGTGTCGGCACGCGCGGTCATCGATCGGCCTGGCGGTCGGCGCCGCTCACGGCAGCGGGCAGCCCGACAGCGCGCTGCGCACCGCCTGGATTAGCTCGTTCACCGTCACGGCGCCGTCGCCATTGACGTCGACCGCCGTGCAGGCGTCGACCTGCGCGTTGCCGAGGCTGATGTTGACCCCGAGCAGGAGCTCGTTGATGCCGACGGTGCCGCCGCCGTTGCAGTCGCCGGCGCACGCCGGAGGCAGCGCGCTGACCGTCACTGAGCCGTCGGTGCCGGTGGCGAGCAGCGGTCCGCTCGCGCTCATCGCACTGGGCATCCCGAGGCTCAGGGGGTACTCGCCCGGCGCCGCATCCGACGCGACGGCGATGGTGCAGGAGTAGAGCGTCGCCATATCGGGAATCGGGCCGCTGTCGAACGGATCCGCGACCACCGCGCGCACCGCCGTGCAGTCGCTGCCCGGCGTGCAGCCGGGCGGCAGGAACGCGAACGCCGCCGTCTTGTTCAGGCTCGCGTCGAGCAGGCAATCCGGCACACCGTCCGGCGCGCCGGCCGGGAGGGCAGCCACCGGCGTCTCGGGCTCGAACCCGATCTCGTTGCTGGTGCTGACCACCGTGCTCGCCGTGCCCGTCAACACACCGAGCGCCACCGACACGGCCGCGCGGCTCCCCGCGGTGGCCGCGACATCACCGATGTGGATGGCGACGGCAGGCCCCGCTTCGTCCACCGTGACGGTGCCGTCGGTTCCGCTCGTCTCCAGTGCGATGCCGTCATCGGTCGAGGCCAGCTGCTCGTCGTTCACCAGGGGATAGTCGCCCGGCGGCGTGGTCGGTGGGATGACCATCTGGCAGGTGTAGAGCCGTGACCCGTCGGCGATCGGATCGAGATTCTCGAACGACAGCACGATGGCGCGCACCCCGGTGCAGGCGGTGACCGGGTCGCAGCCCAACGGCAGAAAGCGGAACGACGTCGCCCCTTTGTCGATCGCGGGGTTGACAGCGCAATCGGGCGATCCGGTGACGCGGGCCGGGACGTACACGTCGCGGCCATAGGCGATGAAGTTCTGCGCCGCCAGCACCCGCGCGCCCGCGGTGCCCAGCGTCACGTCGACCGCCACGCTCTGCCCTGCCGTACCGCTCGCCGTGCCGATGTCGATCGTCGCCGCCGGCGCCGCGGCGCCCCATACCGCCAGCACCACCGCTGTCACCGCTATCTCCACGCGCATCATCTCAACCATCTCCCGCACTGGATACGTCGGCTCACCATACCGGCCGCGTCGCGCTCGCTGCAATGGGGCATTGCCCCCTGGAGGGCGCCGGTCCCTCGGCGCCGTGCTC
>JBOHWA010000893.1:0-5288 GCA_050735855.1 Binatia bacterium | reverse complement strand
CGTCGCCGTCGCCGCGGAGGTCGCCGTGGCGGTCGGCCGCGGCGTGCCGTCATCATCGGAGCCGCAGCCGGCGACAGTGAGCAACAACGCGCCGAGCGCGGCGGCGAGCAATGAGTGCAGACGCATGTGGGAACCCCCTCTGCCGAACATATGCCGCCGCCGCGAATAGTCTCAAGCGGGCGGCGGGAGGCCGCAGGGCAGCGCCTGCGGCCTCCCGGGATCACTTCTTCGTGTTGACCACCTGCATCTCGGTGAACTCCTCGTAGCCCCACTTGCCGTTCTCGTAGCCGATGCCGCTCCACTTGCTGCCGCCGAACGGGGCGAACGGGGTGATATCCATATGATGGTTCACCCACCCGGTGCCCGACTCGAGCTCCTGTACGAGCTTCTCGCCGCGCTCCAGGTTGCTGGTCCACACCGAGCCGCCGAGGCCGTAGTGGGTGCGGTTGGCCTCGGCGATGGTCTCGTCGAGGTTGCGGTACTTGATGATCGGCAGGGCGGTGCCGAACTGTTCCTCGTCGACCAGGCGGATGCCGGCGCCGACCTCGGTGACGATGGTCGGCGGATAGAAGTAGCCGGGGCGGTCGAGCGCGGCGCCGCCGGTGGCGATGCGGCCGCCGTGGCGCTTGGCGTCGTCGACCAGGGCCGCCACCTTCTCGAACTGCATCTTGTTGTTGATCGGGCCGAGCTGCGTGTCGGGCTCGAGGCCGTCGCCGACCTTGACCGCTTTGGCGCGCTCGATCAGGCCGTCGACGATCGGGGCGTAGACCTTCTCGTGCACGTAGAGCCGCTTGATCGCGGTGCACACCTGGCCGGAGTTGGTGAAGGCGCCCCAGAAGAGGCCGTCGAGGATCGCGGCGGGGTCGGCGTCGTCGAGCACGATGGCCGGATCGTTGCCGCCCAGCTCGAGGGTGACGCGCTTCAGGTCGGCGGCGGCGTACTGCATGATCTTCTTGCCGGTGGCGACGCTGCCGGTGAAGGAGATCTTGCGCACGTCGGGATGGCCGGAGAGCTCGGCGCCGACGCTGCCCGGTCCGCTGACGACGTTGATCACGCCGGCGGGCAGGACGTCCTTCAGGATGTCCGCCACCATCAGCGAGCTCAGCGGCGTGAACTCCGACGGCTTGGCCACCACCGTGTTGCCGGCCAACAGCGCCGGGGCGAACTTCCAGGCCAGCAGGATGACCGGGAAGTTCCACGGCGTGATCGCGGCCACCACGCCGAGCGGCTTGCGGACGATCTGGATGCGTTTCTCGCCGTCGTCCTGCAGGACCTCGGGGGCGATCTCGAGGTTGGCGAAGTAGCTGAACCACATCGCGCCGCCGAAGATCTCCGCCATCGCGGCGGTGAGTGGCTTGCCCTGCTCCTGCGACAGCACGTGGGCGATGTCGGTGGCGTGGGTCTGCAGCGCGGCGGCGCACTCGTGCAGCTTCTGCCGCCGCAGGGCCTCGTCCGTGCGCCAGGTGCGGTAGGCCCGGCCGGCGGCGGCGACCGCCTCGTCGATGTGCGCCTTGCTGGCGCGCGGGCAGTGTGCGAACGGCGCGCCGGTGGACGGATTGATCACCGCGTCCTGCTCGGTGGTGGTCACCGCGCGCCCGTCGATCAGCATCGAATATGACATGATGGCCTCCTCGTTGCGTTGCCCACGTCTGAGCATAGGGCGGTGGGGGATGCAACGGACCGGCATTGCCATTGGAGGGCGCCGGTCCCTCGGCGCCGTGCCGATGCTGGGCACGCTGCTCGCGGCGAGCACGGCGCCGAGGGACCGGCGCCCTCCACCAGGCTGGATCTCGCTGACCGTGTGGCATGCCCGCGGTGGCGCAGGACGGTGCCGAGAAGGCGGTACACGCAGGCTGGATCTCGCTGACCGTGTGGCATGCCCGCGGTGGCGCAGGACGGTGCCGAGAAGGCGGTCCACGAGGGTGTGCGCCGGATGGAGACTGGCCGACTACGGCTCGTCGTCCCGGGTCGATAAGCGATGAGCGATAGGCGATAGTTCCGCCTCATGTCGCGCTTCTTCTCGACCGAGTTCTCGCTGCGCCGCGTATTCAAATGGGGCGGCGCTGCCGTCGTCCTGTTCGGCGCGTTTCTCGCGGCGGTCGCCTGCGGCTACGTGGCGCTGCCGTTCGGGTTGACCGTCAACTTCTCCGGCTTCACCGGCGCCCCGATTCCCGAACCGGAGTTGAGCCAGCGCTTGCACCTGCCGGAGGGCTTTCAGATCAACACGTACGCCGGCGGTATCGACAACGCCCGGATGCTGCGCTTCACCGCCGCCGGCGATCTGTTGGTCAGCTCGCCGCGTACCGGAACCGTCGTGCTGCTCGAGCGCGACCGCGACGGCGATGGCTACGCCGACGGGCAGCGCGTGCTGCTGCCGGGGCTGTATCAGCCGCACGGCCTCGATGTGCACGACGGCTGGCTGTATGTGGCCGAGGGCGACGCCGTGCTGCGCGTGCGCTTCGACGCTGCTACCGGCGCCGTCAGCGGCGCGCCGGAGCGCATCATCAAAGGCATTCCCGCCGGCGGCAACCACTGGACGCGCACCGTGCGCGTCGGCCCCGACCAGCACCTCTATGTGTCGATCGGCTCGACCTGCAACGCCTGCATCGAGAAGAACCCGCAGCGCGCGACGATCATGCGCTATGGGCTCGACGGTAGCGGCGGCGCGATCTACGCGAGCGGCCTGCGCAACTCGGTCGGCTTCGATTGGCAGCCCGGCAGCGGCGATCTCTACGCCACCGACAACGGCACCGACCTGCTCGGCGACGACTTCCCGCCCTGTGAGCTCAACCGCATCGTCGAAGGCGGCTTCTATGGTTGGCCCTTCGCCAACGGCGACCGGGTGCCCTACGCCAGCCTGGCGGACGGCCACGCGGCCGAGATCGCCGCATCGATCGCGCCGGCGCACGGCTTCGGCGCCCACACCGCGCCGCTCGGCATGACCTTCTACCGGCCGCCGGCCGCCGGCGCGGCGGCGACCTTTCCCGCCGCCTACCACGGGGCCGCCTTCGTCGCGCAGCACGGTTCGTGGAATCGCTCGCAGAAGAGCGGCTATCAGGTGGTGGCGCTCTCCGTTCGGCCCGACGGCACGATCAGCGAGGCGCCGTTTCTCACCGGCTTCGTCGTCGATGACCAAGCCGCCGGCCGCCCGGTCGACGCCGCGGTCGGCCCCGACGGCGCGCTCTACGTCTCCGACGACTACACCGGCGCGGTGTATCGCATCGCGTACGGCCAGGCGGCGCGCGGCCGCAGCCAGGCAACCGCGGCGACTCCGCATGGCGACCCGCTCGCCGCGCTCGACCGCGGCGCCATCGCCGCCGCCAGCGCCCGCGGCGCGGCGCTGTGGGAGGCGAACGGCTGCGCCGCCTGTCACGTCGCCGGGCAGGCCGCCGGCGATTCCTATCGCCGGCTGTCGGCGCTCGGTGCGCGCTACACGATCGACTCCTTGGTCGTCTTCCTGCGCACGCCGCAGCCGCCGATGCCGGCGTATCCATTCTCGGACGAGGAACGGCGCGACCTGGCGGTGTACCTGCTCGCGACGCACCCGTAGGGGGCGGGCGCTGCTCGAACGTGGTGTGGGGGACTCGGCGCGGACACGGCGCCGAGGGACCGGCGCCCTCCAGGGGAGAATCGCCGGCGCCGTGCGTTGACAGCGGCCGCCGCGCGCGTGATGTAGAGCGGCAGGAGGACGGCTGATGCGCACAGGTCGAGGTTGGGCAATGGTGGCGCTGCTGAGCGTGATGGCGGCGGGGTGCGGGGACGACGACAACGGCGGCGGTGGGAGCCAGGCGCTGGTCGAACCGCCGCGCATCGTCAGCCGCAAGGGCGTGTTGCGCACGCGCTTCACCGCCGCCGACCGGTCGACGACGATCGCCGGCGCGGCCGTGCGGGCGAGCTTCTACAACGGCCTCTACATCCCGCCGACGTTGTTCGTGAAGCCCGGCGATGTCATCCGCCTGGCGTTGCGCAACCGCATCGCGCAGCCGACCAATCTGCACTACCACGGCATGAACGTCTCGCCGCTCGGCAACTCGGACAACGTCTTCGTGCACGTCGGCCCGGGCGAGGACTTCGACTACGAGATCGCCATTCCGCCCGATCATCCGGTCGGCATGTTCTACTACCACGCCCACCAGCACGGGCTGACCGAGTTCCAGATCGGCAGCGGCCTGTCCGGCGGCCTGATCGTCGAGGGGCTGCTCGAGCCCTTCCCCGAGCTGCGCGACCTGCGCCAGCACGTCATGCTGCTGAAGGACATCCAGATCGAGGACGGCATGGTCGCCGATCCACCCGACAGCAGCATGCCGACCATGCGCACGCTCAACGGCCAGGTGAACCCGACCATCGCCATGCGCCCCGGCGAGACCCAGCTGTGGCGCATCGGCAACGTCGGCGCCGACATCTACTACCACCTGCAGCTCGAGGGGCACACGTTCTACGAGGTGGCGCGCGACGGCAACCGCCACGACAAGATCGTGCCGCGCGACGAGATCCTGCTGCCCACCAGCTCGCGCGTCGAGGTGCTGGTGCAGGCGGGGCCGGCCGGGCACTACGCGCTGAAGACGCTGGCGATCAACATGGGGCCGATGGGCGATATGTATCCGGAGGTGACGCTGGCGACGATGGTGGCGCAGGGTGCCGCCCAGCAGCCGATCGTCCTGCCCTCGAGCCTGCTGCCGGTCGACGACCTGCGCGGCCAGCCGGTCCAGCAGCAGCGCAGCTACCGGTTCTCCGAGAACATGGACGGCGACCAGTTCTACATCAACGGCAAGCAGTTCGATCCCAATCGCGTCGACACCGTCGTGCAGCTCGGCGACCTCGAGGAGTGGACGCTCGACAACTGCTCGGGCGAGAACCACGTCTTCCACATCCACCAGCTCGACTTCCAGGTGGTCGAGGTGAACGGCGTGCCGCAGCCGTTCGTCGGCCGCCAGGACACGGTCAACCTCGACTTCCGCAACACCGACGGTGCGGAGGACTGCCCCACCGACGCCGACCCGCACGGCCGCGTCAAGGTGCTGGTGCCGTTCACCAACCCGGTGATCCTCGGCAAGTTCGTCTACCACTGCCACATCGGCGAGCACGAGGACAACGGCATGATGCAGGTGATCGAGGTGGTCGACGGCCCGCCGTTCCCCGGCGGCAGCCACGGGCACTGAGCGCCGATCGCCTATCGCTCGTCGCATCGCTCCGTCCGGTAGCGCGGGCCTCCGTGCCCGTCTGGGCGCCGTCCGCGGAGCCCAGCATGCCGGCGGCGTGCATCTCGCGTGTGGCGCGCTGCGCGCGCC
>JBOHWA010000892.1:0-9561 GCA_050735855.1 Binatia bacterium | reverse complement strand
AGACACGGCTCGGCGGGAGCCTCGCCTCCCCGTCGACGGGCGGACCGTACTGCGCTGTGGGTGCGGCGGCAACGTCGCGCGGTGCGCATGCCACGTAGTTTTCACTCCGCCCAACTGATACGGTCGCGGTTGCTTCAAGTTCCCCCCACACGTCAGAAGGGCGCGCCCGGTCGCGCCCATAGCATCCGGCCGCGCGGCCGGTCGGGAGTCCCCACGTGAGCACATTCGATCATCTGCCCGCCTCGCGGCCGGCGCCGCGGCAGAGCAAGAACCAGCCGGTCTTCTGCGTCGGCTGGAACGCATTCGTCGATTGGCCGCATTCGAGCGAGGGCAGCAAGCAGGTGCCGCTGGTCGATGCGACCGGCCGCCCGCTGCCCAACGATCTGGCCGACGGTCAGGAAGTCGAAATCCTCGCCTGGCGCCCGCGCTCGCGCGAGGGCACGGCCTACCAGGTGCGCCGCCTGGCCGACCGCAGCGAATGGTGGATCGCCGGCACCTTCCTGCGCCGCCGTCGTAGCTGACACCGAGCAGCGGCGCCGGTCGTCAGGTCGGCGGCGTGTGCAGGTTCCACCTCGCCATCGCCAGCAGGTCGCGCGGGCTCTCGCCGAGCGTGCGCACCACCGACGGCTCGAAGCCGGAATGCATCAGGCCGTTCTGGCAATGCGCGTCCTGGCGCGACTCCCAGCGAGCCAGCCGGCGAAGAAGCGCTCGAGGCTGTCGCGCGCGGCGCGTTGCATGCGCTGCATGGCCAGTAGCTCGCTCACCACGCTGGGATGGGTGGCGATGTAGCCGGCGAGGGCGAGCGGCCGCACGCTGCCGTCGCTCGGGTCGATGAAGTTGCCGGCGAGGTGCAGGGCGTCGCCGGCGCCGTCGAGCACGGCGCGCACGGCGAGGAACGGCGTCGCCCCGCGCGCGGCCCATTCGGCGATGGGCGCGCCTTCCATTTCGACGACGATGGCGCCGCCGGCGGCGGCGCGCCGCTTGTCGTCGACGCCGGTCAGCGCGACGGGACTGCACAGGATGGGGCCTTCGAGGCTGCGCAGGCCGGCTGCGGCGGCGATGGCGGTGGCCTGGGTGCGGCCGGCGGCGTCGGTCATCTGACGGCGCCCGCCGTCGATGACGGCGGTGGCCACGGCGAGATCGCCGGCGTGCAGCGCCGGGGACAGCCCGCCGGCGCAACCGGTGGAGATCACCCGGGCGAAGTCGCGCGCTTCGCCGGCCGCCGTGGCCGCCGCCGTGGCGCGCTCGATGCCGATGCCAGTCTTCACCACCCATACCTCGCCGCGCGGCGTCGACGCGCGCCAGCTGGGGAACGGCCCGCAAGGGGTGCGGCGCACCTGGCGCAGGTGGCGCAGCACCGTGCGACACTCCCACTGCAGGGCGGCGAAGATGATCGTCCGGTCCACGTGCGCCGCATCCTAGCTACCCGGCTGCCAATCGCTCAACCGCCAGGGGCGCGGCTGCCAGGCGCGCGGCGCGGAAGGTCTCCGCCTGGTGGCAGCGGCTCAGGCCGCCGGCGCGTCGTCGCGGGCGAAGATCGAGTGGGCGATCAGGATCGTCACGCCGATGCTGATGAACGAGTCGGCGACGTTGAATGCCGGCCAGTGCCAGCCGCGGTAGTAGACCAGCAGGAAGTCGGTCACGGCGCCGTAGACGATGCGGTCGATGAGATTGCCGAGCGCGCCGCCGAGCACCCCGGCGACGGCGAACAGCAGCCAGCGCTGCTGGGCCGGGATCTGACGGATGAAATAGATCAGCACGCCGATCGCCAGGGTCGCGGCGATGAGGAAGAACGGCACGCGAATCCCGTCGTGTGCCCCGGCAAACAGGCTGAACGCGCCGCCCGGATTGCTGGCATGGGTGATGGAGAAGAAGCCGTCGATCACCGGGATGCTGTCGTAGGGCGGCACGTCGCGGCGCACCATCCACTTGGTGATCTGGTCGAGGATCACCACGGCGCCGGCTACCGACAGGACGAAGCCGGTCTTGCCGACGCCTTCCGTCGGCTGTGCCATGGCGACCCCGGCCATCTCCTCGCTCATGCGGAGGCCTGCGGTGCGGTCGGCAGGCTGCGGACGACCGGCGCGCAGCGCTCGCACAGCTCGGGGTGCGCGGCGTCGGCACCGACCGCCTCGCTGAAGTTCCAGCAGCGCCCACATTTGGCGCCGCGCGCCGGTTCGACGGCGACGGCGAGATCGGGCGATTGCGCGCTGTGCGCGGCCTCGCCGAGCCCGTGCGCCAGCTCGACCTGCGACACGATCAGGAAGGCCGGCAAGTTGTCGCACTCGGCGTCGAGCAGCGGCCGCAGGTCGTCGCTCGGCGCCAGGCGCACGCGGGCGTCGAGCGAATGGCCGATCGTTCCGGCCTTGCGCGCGTCCTCGAGGGCGCGCGTGACCACGCTGCGCGCCGCCAGCAGGCGTTCCCAGCGCGCGGCGAGCGCGTCATCGACCAGCGCGGCATCGACGCCCGGCAGCCCGGCTTCGAACACCGACGCCGCGCTGCGGCCGGGGACATGCGACCAGATCTCGTCGGCGGTGTACGAGATGATCGGCGCCATCAGACGGGTGATCAGATCGAGCAGGCGCCAGAGCGTCGTCTGCGCGGCGCGGCGGCCGGCGGCGTCGGGCGCCGAGGTGTAGAGGCGATCCTTGACGATGTCGAGGTAGAGGGCGCTCAAATCGACGGCGCAGAAGTTCACCAGGCCTTGCACCACATGGTGAAAGGCGAACTCGTCGTAGGCGGCGAGCGAGCGGGCGAGGAGCTGCTGGCCGCGGTGCAGGATCCAGCGATCGATCTCGGGCAGGTCGGCGACCGGCAGCGCGTCGCGCGCCGGGTCGAAGCCGGCCAGGTTGCCGAGCAGGAAGCGGCAGGTGTTGCGGATGCGCCGGTAGGTCTCGAGCAGCGGCGTCACCAGGCCCTGCGAGAAGCAGGTGTCGGCGGTGAAGTCGACCGAGGCGAACAGCAGCCGCAGGATGTCGGCGCCGTGCTGCTTGATGATCGCGTCCGGCGAGACGACGTTGCCGAGCGACTTCGACATCTTCTTGGCGCTCTCGTCGAGGATCAGCCCGTGTGTCAGCACGGCGCGGTAGGGCGCGTGCCCGGTGGTCGCGACCGCGGTGATCAGCGAGACCTGGAACCAGCCGCGGTGCTGGTCGACGGCCTCGACGTAGAGGTCGGCCGGCCAGCCGAGCTGGCGCGCGTTGAGCACCGCGTCGTGCGAACAGCCGGCGTCGAACCACACATCGAGGATGTTGTCGTCCTTGGTGAAGCGGTCGCCGCCGCACTCGCACGTGTAGCCGGGCGGCACCAACTGCTCGGCCGGCAGCTCGTACCACGCGTCGGAACCCTGCTGGCGGAAGATCGACTCGACGTGGGCGATGATCACCGGGTCGGCGTGGAAGCGCCCGCAGGCGTCGCAGGCGAAGGCGGGAATCGGCACGCCCCAGGCGCGCTGGCGCGACAGGCACCAGTCGGGGCGCGTCTGCATCATGTTGGCGATGCGGTCGTGCCCCCACTTGGGCACCCAGCGCACGGCGTCGATCTCGGCGGCGGCGTTGTCGCGCAAGCCGTCGTGGTCGACGCGCAGGAACCACTGCTCGGTGGCACGGTAGATCAGCGGGCTCTTGCAGCGCCAGCAGTGCGGGTAGGCGTGCGCGAGGCGCGTCGCATGCACGAGCCGGCCGTTGCCGCGCAGATCCTCGACGATGGCGTCGTTGGTCTCGAACACCTTGCGACCTTCGTAGGGGCCGGCGTCGGCGGTGAAGCGGCCGTCGGGGCCCACGGGGGTCAACGTCGGCAGGCCGTACTTCTGGCCGACCTGGAAGTCCTCGTAGCCGTGTCCCGGCGCGGTGTGCACGCAGCCGGTGCCGGCGTCGGCGGTGACGTGGTTCTCGAACACCGCGCGCGAGGTGCGCTCGAAGAGCGGGTGGCGGAACACGTCGCGCCCGTCGAGCGGGGCGACGTCGACTGCGAACCGGCGCGCCGACGCGAGCCCGGTGGTGGCGAGAAAGGCGTCGGCGAGGCGCGCGGCGACGATGAAGATCTCGTCGCCGACCACCAGCGCGACGTACTCGAGCGTCGGGTTGAAGCAGACCGCGAGGTTGGCGGGCAGCGTCCACGGCGTCGTGGTCCAGATCACCACCTCCAGCCGTCCGGCGTCGCGCGCCGCGCGCAGCGCGGCGCGATCGCCGGGCTCGCCGGTGAGCGCCTCGACCTCGGCCTCGGCGGTGAGCGGGAAGCGGACGTAGATCGAGGGCGAGCTGTGATCACCGTACTCGACTTCGGCCTCGGCCAGCGCCGTCGAGCAGGTCGGGCACCAGTGCACCGGGCGCAGCCCGCGGTAGATGAAGCCGCGCTCGGCGAGGCGGCGGAACATCTTGATGATGTCGGCCTCGTAGGCCGGGGTCATGGTCAGGTACGGGTCGTCCCAGTCGCCGATGACGCCCAACCGCTGAAACTGCTCGCGTTGGATGCGATAGAACTTGTCGGCGAACTCCCGGCAGCGGCGGCGGATGTCCAGCCGCGACATGGTGCGCGCTTTGGCGCCGAGCTCGCGCAACACCTGATGCTCGATCGGCATGCCATGGCAGTCCCAGCCCGGCACGTAGGGCGCATGGCGGCCAGCCATGAACTGGCGCTTGACGACGATGTCCTTGACGATCTTGTTGAGCGCCGTGCCGAGGTGGACGTTGCCGTTCGCGTAGGGCGGCCCGTCGTGCAGGACGTAGCGCTCGGCGCCGGCCGTCTGCGCCAGGAGGCGGCGGTACAGGCCGTCGCTCTTCCAGCGCGCCAGGATTTCCTGCTCGCGCACCGGCAGGTTGCCGCGCATGGGGAAATCGGTCTGCGGCAGGTTGAGCGTCGACTTGTATTCCATACGAGTGGGCGTGCCGGCGGCGGAACCGAGGGCGAGCGCGGGAACATACCAACCCGATTCCACCAGTTCAATTGAGCCGGTCGCGACGAAGGTGTGCATTGGCAGGCGGGGCGGATTCGGTTAGGACATTCGCGGTAGGGAGTCGACGACGATGGGCAAGCGTATGGTGAGCAATTTCGCCCGGGAGGGGTTCCCGAGCTACGAGAGCATCGACGAGGATGGGCAGGCGAAGCCGTGCGTCTACGGCCATCCCTGGGTCAACCCCGACACGCTGGCGACCAGCCGCAAGCATGGCGCCAAACGCAGCGGACCGAAGGGCGAGCCGATCGCCGGCGAGGTCCTGGTCAAGCGGCCCCTGCGCTAACCGTCCGTGCCGCCCCCCGCTGCGCCTGATCGGGCGCCGCCGGCCCTGCGCGTCGCGGCCTGGCGGGCGATTCCGGGCCTGACGCACGGCTTCTTCGGCCGCGCCGGGGGCGTCAGCACCGGGGCGTTGGCGAGTCTCAATCTCTCCAGCCTGGTGGGCGACGACCCGGCTGCCGTGCAGACCAACTGGCGGCAGGTGGGTCGCGCCGTGCCGGCGACCGCGATCGTGCGCATGCGCCAGGTGCACGGCGCGCGGGTTGTTCCGGTCGAGCATGCGGAGCAGGTGGTCGGCGACGCCGACGGCCTGGCGACCACGGTCGCCGGCCTGGCTCTGGCGGTGTTGACCGCCGACTGCGTGCCGTTGCTGTGCATCGCCCCGGCGCACGGCGCCGTCATGGCCCTGCACGCCGGTTGGCGCGGCACCCTGGCCGGGATCGCCGCCGTCGCGCTCGAGCAGGCGCAGCAGAGGCTCGGCATCGCGCCGGCCGAATGGCAGGTGGCGCTGGGACCGTCGATCGATGCCTGCTGCTACGAGGTGGAGGCCCCCCTCGGCGCGCGCATGGTCGAGCGCTGGGGTGCCATGCCGGATGCCTGGCGGCCGGCCGGGGCGCACGGGCAACTCGGGCTGCGCCAGGTCAACCGCCGCATCCTCTTGGAGCAGGGCGTCCCGGACGACCAGATCATGATCATCGGCCCGTGCACGGCCTGCGAGCACGGTGCCTATTTCTCGCACCGCCGCAGCGCCGGCCTGGCCGGGCGGCAGGCCAGCCTGATCGCCCTGACCCGGCCGGCCTAAGATCGCGGTTGTCAGCGGCCGTGAAGGCAGGTACATTCGCCGCGAAGGAGAAACGGGATGAAGCGATTCCTCGCAGTGCTGATGATGGCCATGACGTTGACGCTGGCGGCAGGCGCGCCGACCGTTCAGGCCGACACGTCGCAGAACGAGGACACGTACGAGGACGCGTTCAGCAACCCGTTGCGCCTGGCCTACTACGTCATCTACCCGGTCGGCTTCACCGTCGAGTGGCTGGTGATGCGCCCCTTCCACTACATCATCTCGCGTCCGTATCTGGACCGCTTCTTCGGCTACGAGCCGATCGGCGAAGAGGGGTCCGTCACCCGCATGGGCGAGCACATGTGATCGGCGGGCGGGCCTCGCGCCCGCCCTGTTTCATGCCCCGCGATGCCGCGCGGCGTGGCGCTCCAGCGCCAGGTCGATCAAGCGGCTCACCAACGCACCTCCGTCAAGCCCCGATGCCGCCCAGAGCTTCGGGTACATGCTGATCGAGGTGAATCCCGGGATGGTGTTGAGCTCGTTGATGTAGAGCGCCCCGCCCGACCGTTCGAGGAAGAAATCGACCCGCGCCATGCCACGGCACTCGAGCGCCAGGAAGGCGCGCACCGCCAGATCGCGCACCTGGGCACTCTGCCCCTCGCTGAGTGGGGCGGGGATCAACAGGCGGGAGCGGCTGTCGGCGGCGTACTTGTCCTCGAAGGAGTAGAACGCCTCCCCCGGGATGATCTCGCCGGCGATCGATGCCTGCGCTGCCTGGTTGCCGAGCACCGCGCACTCGATCTCGCGGCCGTCGATGCCGCGTTCGATGAGGATCTTCTCGTCCAGACCCAGGGCCCCCTCGATGGCTGCGTCGAGGGCGCCGGGCTCGGCCACCCGGTAGACGCCGAGGGACGAGCCGAGGCTGGCTGGTTTGACGAACAGCGGGCTGCCCAGCCGCCGGGCGGCGGCGCGCACCTGGTCAGGTTCGCGTTGCCAGCGCTCGGCGGTCACGACTTCATAGGGCACGATCGGAATGCCGGCATCGCGCAGCAGGCGCTTGCAGACGTCCTTGTCCATGCAGACCGCCGCGCCGAGCACGCCGACCCCGACGTACGCCACGTCGAGCATGTCGAGCATGCCCTGGATCGTGCCGTCCTCGCCGTACGACCCGTGCAGGACTGGAAAAATCACCTCCGGTGCAGCCAGGGGCCGGCCCGGATCGTTCGGATCCACCAGCCCGCAGCGCCCGCCCTGGGGCACCGGGATGACGGCCTGGCCAGCCTCGGGGACCGTGTCGGCGATGGCCCGGTAGCCGTCCTCGCTGAACAGATGCCAGCCGCCGGCGCGATCGATGCCGATCAGGACGGGCTCGAAGCGGTCGCGGTCGAGCGAGTCGACCACATAGCGCGACGACCGGATCGAGATCGGATGCTCGCCCGACCGGCCGCCGAAGATGATGCCCACCGTGCGTTTTCCCGCCGACATGTGGGGCCGGATGGTAGCACCGGCGCGGCGTGATGGTCACGCCTTCCACGTTTGTAAGAGAAAATGACTTGCCTCGTGGGTTGAGCTCGGTGTAGACACGGTCTTACTCAAGCAGGACGAAGCCGTGCAGACTCAAACCCATCACACCCGTCTAGTCGACCGTAGCCAGCAGTGGTTCACGTCGACGACGCCGATGGTCTGCACGGGCTCGGTAGCCCTCACCGCCAAGGTGCGCGCTACCAAGATTAACCCGGCGCGGTCCGGTGGTCCTGCAAGGGGAGGGAGCTCCTAAAATCCCACAACCTCTTGTCAATAAAGGGCCACCGGAGAAACCGGTGGCCCTTTTTTTTTGGCCCTTGGCGCACGGGGGCCCGGGGAGCGGCGATCCGACCGGCCGGCAGGATCGGCGCCGACCCGCAACAGCAGTGGCGCGGGAATCAATGGGTACTTCAACGGAAGGAGGAGAGAGACGATGCAAGAGCTCGATGCGAGAGTGGTGGCTGAGCGGCTGCGTGAAGTGGTGGCAGACGAGCCGAAGGCGTTCGCCTACGACATCGGCGTGAGTCTGTCCGCCGTCTACAACTACTTGAACGGTCGCATCCCCTCCACCGAGGTGCTGTTCCGGATCGCCCGCCACACCGGCCGTCCGATGGAATGGTTCCTGGAGGGGGACGAGAGCGAACTGCGCATGGAAGGGGATCTCAACGGTCAGCACAACGTCCGCACCGCGGTCGCTGCGTGACCAATCCCGTTCCTACACCGTTACGACAAGCTGAAAGGTAGGTGCATCATGATCTGGTTTCCGTACACGGGGTCGATTCCCATCGCGCTCTACTGGCCGAGCGGGATGACCTCAGCGGGTCTCGCCGTCGCCACCGTCTTCACGGTGGTCCGGCTGCTGACGCTGGTTCTGCAGGCGTCGCGCACTCGCACCGTGTCGGAGTCCTCGATCCCGGCTCCGTTCCTCGAGGAGCAGGAGGTGAAAAAGGCTGCGGCATGAGCGATCCTGCGAACGCGGCGGGGAGGCCGACCTCCCCGCCGCACCCGCACGCGCTGCGTATGACCGAGCCCACGACCTCCCCACCCGTTCGCATCGACCGCTGGCTGTGGGCGGCGCGCGCCTACAAGACGCGCCCGTTGGCCGCCCAGGCCTGCGACGGCGGCAAGGTGTCCGTCAACGGCACCGCCGCCAAACCCCACAAGCTGATCCGCCCCGGCGACCTCATCGACATGACCCATGCGGGCGGCCGGCGCCAATGGCGCGTCGTCGGCGTGTCCGAGCGCCGCGGGCCCGCGAGCGCCGCGCGCATCCTGTACGACGATCTCACCCCGCCGCCGCCGCCGCGGCCACCCGACGATCCCTTCGTGCCGCGCCGCGAACCCGGCTCGGGCCGCCCGACCAAGCGCGAACGCCGCCAGATGGACCGCTGGCGCTGATGCGCGGCGGCGGGCGGCGCCCCGTCGGTGTGCTTCAAATGCCGCCCGGATATGCGATACCTCGACGCATGGTCGAGAGTGCAGCCGCCAACCCGTGGGTCTTCGATGTCGGCGATCAGGACTTCGAGGCGAAGGTCATCGAACGCTCGCGCACCGTCCCGGTGGTCGTCGACCTCTGGGCCCCGTGGTGTGGCCCGTGCCGCACGCTCGGGCCGCTGCTCGAGCGGCTGGCGACCGAGCACGAAGGGGCCTTCGTGCTGGCCAAGGTCAACGTCGACGAGGCCCAGGGGCTGGCGCAGGCCTTCAAGGCGCAGAGCATTCCGATGGTGGTCGGCATCCGCGACGGCGCGCTGGTCGCCCACTTCGTCGGTGCGCAGCCCGAGCCCGAGGTGCGCAACTTCCTCGCCCGCCTGCTGCCGAGCGAGGGCGAGCGCCTCGCCGTCGAGGCAGCCGCGCTGCGCGCGGCTGGTCAGACGGTACAGGCCGAGGCCGGCTTTCGCAGCGCGCTCGAGCTCGAGCCACGCGCCGAGCCGGCGCTGATCGGATTGGCCGAGATCCTGGCCGAGCGCGGTGAGAACGACGAGGCGCTGGCGCTGCTCGAGCGCGTCGATCCCGGTGCGCACCGCGC
>JBOHWA010000891.1:0-5495 GCA_050735855.1 Binatia bacterium | reverse complement strand
GTCGCGCAGCCCGCCGCCGCCGCGGCGACGAACACGATCCAAAGCAGATGCATGCTGCGGCCCATCATCACTGCGCCTCCCCGGTCTTGCCGCGAATGAGCGCCTCGGGATGGCGCTCGAGATAGTCGGCGAGCACGCGCACCGAGCGCGCCGCACTGCTCACTTCCTGCAGCGTGCTGGCGAGCGACTCGGCGAGCACCGAGTTCGGCTCGACGATCCTGCCGGCATTGCCGACCAGCGTGTCGGCCTTGTCGAGCGTGCCGCGCGCGCTGACCAGCGTGCGATCGAGCTCGGCGATCGTCTTGCGCAGCTCGTCGCCGATCTGCTGGTACGGGATCTTGTCGAGCTTCTTGATGATGCTGGCGGCGCTCGCCTCGATCGCCTCAAGCTCGCCCGGAATGGTCGGCAGGCGGACCGGAGTCTGCGACCAGTCGATGGGCACCGGTGGGGCGTCGGGAAAGAAGTCGAAGGCGACGAACAGCGCGCCGGTCAACAGGTTGCCGGAGCGCAGCTGGGCGCGCGCGCCGTGCGCGATCAGGCTCTCGATTGCCTGGTGGCGCACGGTGTCGAAGTCGGCGTCGGACTCCTGGTCCCGGATCTGCACGCCGAGCCGCGGCGCGTCGAGCAGGATCGTCACCGGGGCGGAGAACTCGAACGTCTTGGCATCGATCTGCGCGCGCACGGCGGTGACCTCGCCGACCGGGATGCCACGGAATTCGACCGGCGCGCCGACGGTCAGGCCGCGCACCGAATCGGTGAAGATGAGCTCGAAGCTCTGCGGTGCGCGCGGCGGCAGCTTGAAGGCGTCCGCACGGTTGCCGAACAGCCTGAACGAGGTGTCGGCCGCGGCCGGCGGCAGCAGCGCATCGGTCGACGCGGTCTCGAAGGCGATGCCGCCGATGAGGACGGAGAGGACCGACTGGGTCTGCACCGTGAGACCGCTGGCGGAGAGCGACACGTCGATCCCGCTCGCCTGCCAGAAGCGCGTGTTCGGGTTGACGTACTGGTCGTAGGGCGCGTTGACGAACACCTTGAGGGTCAGCGCCTGCCCGTCCTTGTCGAGCTCGTACGACGCCACCTCGCCGACCTGCAGCCGGCGGAAGAAGATCGGTGTGCCGGTGTCGAGCGAGCCCAGGTCGGGCGTGGTCAGCTTGAAGAAGCGTCCGGGGGTGTCACCGGTCACCACCGGCTGCGTCGTGAGCCCGACGAAGTGGCGCCGTTTCTCCTTCGACTCGCCGATCTCCATGCCGATGTAGGAGCCGGAGATCAGCGTCCCGAGCCCGGTCACGTTGGCGCCCGAGATGCGCGGGCTGACGACCCAGAACCTGGTGTCCTCGACTAAAAAGTCGTCGGTCTTCGGCGCCATCTGCGCGGTGGTGATGACCTGCGTGTGGTCGTCCGAGAGGCGGATGGTGGTGACGGTGCCCACGTCGACGCCGTTGTAGTGGATCTTGGTCTTGCCGGCCTCGAGCCCCTCGGCCGAATCGAAGACGATGGTGATCTGCGGCCCCTCGCCGAGGATGCGCGTCACCGCCACCCAGCCGCCCACCAGCGCCGCGACGAGCGGGACGATCCAGACGAGCGAGAGCCCGGTGCGCTTCTTGGAGACCGCGCGCGCCTCGGGAACGCGCGGCGGCACGATGTCGCTGTCAGGCATATTGAACCTCTTTCGAGCTGGCAGGATCCCAGATCAGGCGTGGGTCGAAGGACTCGACCGCCAACATGGTCAGCACCACCACCGCGGCGAAGAACAGCAGGCCGGGTCCGGGCTGCACCGACATCAGCGGCTGCAGCTGCACCAGCGCCACGGTGAAGGTGTCGACGAAGACGTCGACCATCGACCAGCGGCCGATGAGCTCGACGATGCGGTAGAGCCGGATGCGCTGGTGGTTGTTCTGGATCGAGCCGCGCTGCACGGTGATCAGCAGGTAGGCGAGGGCGGCGATCTTGCCGACCGGGATCATGACGCTGGCGAACAGGACGATGAGCGACAGCGGCCAGCCGGTGGGCGACCACAGCAGCACGACGCCCTGCAGGATGGTGTCGGACTCGGCGCCGGCGACCGTGGTCGTGGTCAGCACCGGCAGCAGGTTGGCCGGCACGTAGCAGATCGCCGCCGCGATCAGGAAGGCCCAGGTGCGGTGCAGGCTGTCGGGCTTGCGGAACTCGAGCGTCCGGTCGCAGCGCGGGCAGCGTCCCTCGTCCGCGCCCGGCGCCGGGCGCGAGAGCAGGCCGCAGGTCTCGCACCCCTGCAGGCCGAGCTGCCACGCCGTCGGGGTGGCGGCCGCGTTCACGGCGTCGCCTCGCTCATCCGCGGCGCGGCGCTGGTCCGCTGCGCCGCCTCCTCCGCCCACGTCACCCGCTCCCACACGTCGCGTGGGTCGAAGACCGCCTGCATGGCGGCGAGCAGGAACACCAGCGCGCCGAGGGTGAACAGCGCGATGCCCGGAATCACCGTCGCCAGCTCGGCGATCTTGATCAGCGCCACCAGCACGCCGACCATCATCACCTCGATCATGCTCCAGGTGCCGGTGGTCGGGTGATGGCGCAGGAGGAGCCCCACCCAGCGCGGCGGACGGGCGCGCCGCGCCGCGAGCGCGATCGCCAGCATGAAGCCGATCTGCAGCGCCGGCGCGACGACGACGGTGACGACCACCAGTGCCGCGACGAGCTGCTGGCCGTTCGCCCAGAGCTGCTGGGCGCCGCCGATCACCGTCGTCGAGGCGCGGTGCCCGACAACCGTGAGGCCGAGCATGGGCACCGTGTTGGCCACCGCGTAGAGCAGCGCAGCCGCCAGGGCCAGGGGGAGCGTGCGGTCGAGCGAGTGCTCGCGGTGGCGCCAGAGCTCCCGGTCGCAGCGCGGGCAGCGCGCCGACGCACCCGGCGCCAGCGCCGGCAGGCGCTGCACCAGATCGCAGTGCGGGCAGGCCATCAGCGAGCGGTCGGATACCGGCTGATTGTGCATCTGGAGCGCTCCCGGCTCACGGCCGCTTGGCAACGATGCAGACCATCGCGCGACAGAGTCGCAGTCGCCGGTACCGATGTCTGGAAGTCTCCACGATCATTCTCGACAATCCGACCGCGCGGAGCCCGTCGAGTCCGCGCGGTCGCCTGACCCTGGCACCGTTCCTAGAGTCTTCGGGACTGTCGACGCAAGCCCGCCGAGCACCGGCCGCCGCCCGGGTGCTGCGCGCACTCGATTTACATCGGACGGCTGCAGGCGCGCGCGGACGGTCACCGCGCCGCGGCGGTCGCCGCGCAGCCGCGCAGCGCCGCGTTGACCGCGGCGAGCAGCTCGGCCACGGTCACCGCCCCACTGCCGTCCGGATCGAACGCCGGACAGGCGGCGAGCGCCCGCCCGCCGAGCGCGACGCCGACGCCGGTCACCAGATCGGCGACGCTGACCGCACCGTCGCCGCCGCAGTCCCCCACGCAGGGGATCGGCAGCTCGGACAGGTCGTCGACGACGACGATCTCGACCGCGGCGCTGGCCGATGCGCCGGCGCCATCGTCGACGCGCAGCGTGATCGTGTGGCGCCCGACGCCGAGGTCGGCGATCGCCAGCCTGCGGCCGTGTCCGAGCAGTCCATCGCGGTCCGATCGCCACTCGAGCTGCTCGCCGGCGAGGACGCCGGTATCGCGATCGTAGGCGCGCGCCACCAGCGCGAGCGTCTGTCCCGCGGCGATCGTCTCGCCGTCCGCCGGCGCCACGATGTGCACCGTCGGTGCGGCGTTCGCCACCGTGAACGGGCCGTCGGAGGTGTCGCTGCTGGTGTGTACGCCGTCGCTCACCCAGATGCGTACGCGCGCCGCGGTGCTGCCGCGCACGTTGGCCGCATCGATGGCGGCGCCGTCGCCGCTGAGGTTCTGTGCCACCAGCTCCCACGTCGCTCCGTCGTCGACGCTGTACTGGACGTTGAAGGTCAACGGATCGCCGTCGGCGTCGAACGCCGCCCAGGCGAGCGGGACGGTCGCGCCGTCGATTCGTTCGCCGCCGTTGGGCGACAGCACCGTCACGCTCGGTTCGGCCATGCCGGCGCGCACGCTGTGCAGCACGCCACCGCCGGGGCCCTCGATGTCGACCTGCGCGGTGCCCTTCACCACTGGCACCAGCACGGAGAACGCGGCCAGCTCGGCTGGCTGCGGATCGGGGTCGTCCGGGTGCGGCGGACCTTCCTCGACCTCGGCGACCGCGAAGGCATGGCGAGCGAGCTCGACCCCGCCCGCCGAGCGCAGGACGACGGCGTGGTCGCCGGTGGCTGGCGCCTGGCTCAGCGGCGCATCGGGCACGACGAACAGCGGTTGCACCTCGATCCGTCCGCTGCGTCGATCGAGGCCGCCGGCGACCACCCAGTGTGCCTGGCGCGGCGCCGCGGCGGTCGTCGCCGTGCGCCCGCCGAACGGGACGAGATCGATCGCGATGGCGTCGAGCAGATTGCGGTAGTTGTAGTCGCTGATCCAGATCGGTGTGCAGTACGACATCAGGTCCGTCCACGTCGGGTCGTAGACCGCACGCGTCCCCGCGTCGAACCCGTAGACGGCGTTGACGCCGTCGAGCACCGGGCTGATGCGCGCGTCGGGGTGCGGATAGTGCGAGAACGGATTGAAGTCGTCACACCAGCCGGTGTGCCCCTGGCCCCAGGCGTGGCCGATCTCGTGGCCGCCGAGCCAGTCCCCGTACGTGCCGTCCGTATCCCATCCCCAACTGTGGGTGCCCGTCGCGCCCGAGGCGGTGCGGGCGGGAATGCCCGTCGAGCAGCCGCGCATGTACCCGCCGCCGTCGTCGACCATGCCGTAGTAGCGCGTGCGCGGCGGCACGATGCCGGTGAGATCGTCCCAGATGGACTTGATCTCGAGCACGCCGTTGACGCCGAAGCACCACGGGACGCCATCGATGCCGGCGTGATCGTAGGTGCGCAGATCGGCGCTCACCTCCGGGACGGGATAGACGCGCTCGAGCCAGTCGAGCAGCGCGTCGGTGTGCGCCTCGGGGGCGCGGTACAGCACACCGCCGCTGGAATAGCCCACCCGATAGAGGACGACGTGGATCGGCGCGCTCGCCTCGAACGCGACGCTGGTGCGCAGGAGGTTGTTGTCGCGCCGGCGCTCGCGCGGCTCGTCGTGCGGGTTGAGCTCGCCTTCGAGTGTCAGCGCGCCGCGCGTGAAGCGGGTCGGCAGCTCGAACAGAAAGGCCTCGTCGCGCTCCTCGCGCTGCGGCGTCTCCCAGACGGTGATGTGCGGTTTCAGCGGCACCAGCAGCGCACCGTCGCCCTGCTCGCCGAAGACGCGCAGGAACGCCGTGCTGCGATGGCGGGCGCCGACCGCGTGAACGTGGAAGCGCACGAAGGTGCGCTTGCCGGCGATCAGCGGCACGCCGTTGCTCAGATCCTGGATGGTCTGCACCACTTCCAGGTGGTCGGCCACCAGGTCGTCGGCCGCCGTCGGGGTCGGCGTCGGGCTGAATGTCGCGCTGGCGGTGCGCGTCGCGGTCGGCG
>JBOHWA010000890.1:0-6272 GCA_050735855.1 Binatia bacterium | reverse complement strand
GCCCTACACGGTGCTCGGCGCGGCGGCGGCCGCCGCCGCCGCGCCGAGCACCGCCGCGGCGACCGTCGACGTCATCGCCATCTACTCGGAGTTCGACGCGTGGCTGCAGCCGCTCGGGAGCGCCTATTGCCCGGGCGCGTTCAACATCGCCATCCACGGCGTCGGCCATTGTGCGACGCTGCTGTCCCCCCGCGTCGCGGCGCTGATCGTCGAGAACCTCGCCGCGCCACGGCCCTAGCCGCGGCGTCGCTGCGCTCAACGGCGGGCCGCGAAGGCATCGACGGCGGCCAGCACGCGCTGCAGATCGCCGGCGTCATTGTAGAAGTGCGGCGCGAAGCGCACGCCGCCGAGTCGCTGGCGCACGACGATGCCCGCCTCGGTCAGCGCCTGGTGCAGCGCCGCCGTCTCGCCGAGCGCGATGGTCAGGATGCTGGACCGCTCACCGGCGCCACACGGGCTGAGAATGGTCGCGCCGCGCGCCCGCAAGGCCTCGGCGAGCTCGGCGGTCAGCTCCAGCACGCGCGCCTCGATCGCCTCGGGACCGATCTCGAGCAGCAGATCGATCGCCGCGCCGAGGGCCCGGATACCGAGATGCTGGGCGGTGCCGGCCTCGAAGCGGGCGGCGTCGGGGCGCAGATCGAAATGATACGGCAGGTAGGTGTCGGCGTCGGAGACGCTCTTCCACCCCAGCAAGGTGGGATAGACCTGATCGACCACCTCGCTGGCGACGTAGAGCGCGCCGCAGCCCTCCGGCGCCAGCAGCCATTTGTGGCCGCCGGCGGCGAGGAAGTGGACCCCGCAAGCGCCCACGTCGACGCGCAGGGCGCCGACCGCCTGGATGCCGTCGACGCAGAGCAGGATCCGGCGCGAGCGGCAGAACTCGCCCAGCGCCGCCAGGTCGGCGCGGAAGCCGGACTGCCAGTCCACCGCACTGACCGCCAGCAGGCGGGTGTGGGCATCGACCAGCGGGCGCACGTCGTCGACGCCGAAGCGCAGCGCCGGCCGCGCCAGCAGCCGGGTTTCGACGCCGTGGCGGCGCAAGCCGAACCATGGATAGACGTTCGACGGGTACTCGTCCGCCAGCGCGACGACGTTGTCCCCCGCCCTCCAGGGCAGCCCGGCGGCGACCAGCGACAGCCCCTCGGAGGTGTTGCGCACGAACGCCACCTCCGCCGGTCGCGCACCAATGAGTTGGGCAAGGCGAGCGCGCACCGCCTCGGCCCGCTGCTCCCAGCCTACATACACCGCGCGATCGAGCAGCAGGGCTTCGTCGGCAAAAGCGCGGATCTCGTCCGCCACGCGGCGCGGCAACGGTGCGATGCCGGCGTGGTTCATGTGTACCAGCCGCGCGGTGGACGGAAACTGTTCGCGCCAGCGCGCCCAATCCGTTGTCACACCCCCACCGCTACTCTATACGTCCGGCGGTGCCCAGCCCCGCGCCGCCACCCGCCGCCACGCTCGTGGTGCCCGCCGGCCCCGCCCAGCGACTCGACCAATTCCTCGCCGCGCACTTCGATCCGCACTCGCGCCGCCGCGCCCGCGAGGTGATCGCCGCGGGCGCCGTGCAGGTCAATGGACGCCTGGCCCGCAAGAGCGACGTGCTGCAGCCCGGCGACTCGGTGTCCCTCCGCACCGGCATGCCCGGCCCGGCCGAATTGACGCCACAGCCCGAGTTGGCGCTCGCCGTGCTGTTCCAGGACGACTGCCTGATCGCGGTCGACAAGCCAGCCGGCATGCCGTCGGTGGCGCTGCGGTCCACCGACCGCGACACCTTGGCCAACGCACTCGTCGGCCATCTCCCGGAGTTGGGGGCCGCAGGACGCAATCCGCTCGAGGCCGGCCTCGTGCACCGACTCGACAGCGCCACCTCCGGCGTGGTGCTCGCCGCCCGTACGCGCACGGCCTGGCTCGATCTGCGCGAGCAGTTCGACGCGCGCGCGGTGCACAAGCTCTACAGCGCGGTGGTCGCGGGCGACGTCGCCCGTGCCGGAACGATCGACACACCGATCGCCCACCATCCGCGCCGCCGGCGCCTGATGGTCGCCTGCCCGAATGCCGATCAGGCCAGCACCTGGCAGGCCCAGCCGGCGATCACCCACTATCGACCGCTGGAACGCTTCGGTACGGCGACGCTGCTCGCGGTCACCATCGCCACCGGCGTGCGCCACCAGATCCGCGTGCATCTCGCCGCGTTGGGCCATGCCATACACGGCGACGCCCCCTACGGGTCGGCGCGCCCCGGCCGCTTGATGCTGCACGCCATGCGCCTGCGCGTGCGCCATCCCGTCCAGCGGGGGGAGGTAACGATCAGTTGTCCGCCACCGGCGGAGTTCGCCGCGGCGCTCGATCGACTGCGCACCGCCGGCTGAGCGGCGGCAGCATGCACCGCGTCAGGCGGCGACGGGCTTGCCCTTGCCCTGGGTCTTGGCGCAGTTGCCGCAGAGGTTCTGCACGTTGTTCGGGTCTTCCACCAGACCGTCGTCCATATTGTGACAGACCTTCTTGCACTCCGCGCAGATGAAGTAGACGCCTTCGATCGTCTTGTTGATGCGCTCGCGATTGAGGATGCGGCCCTTCAACTTCTCGATGCGGATGCCGAGCAGATTCTCGTACTGGCGCTTGATCTTGCGCCGTCCGGCTTCGTCCTTTGGCAGGTCGCTGTCTTCCTGCCCCTCCGCCCCGTCGTTCGCCTCGAGGACGCTGTAGCCCTTCTTGCCATGCGACGCCGTCTTGGCCTTCTTCGGCGCTCGACCCATGTGTCGTGCTCCTGTGCTGTGTGTCGGTCGGTCGCTGCGCGCTAGCGCGTGCGGGCGGTGTAGCCGCACTGCTTGTCGCAGACCCAGAAGAAACCCTTTTGGTCCCCATAACCGGTGAAGTACGTCACGCGGCTATCCGAGCCACAGCTCGGGCAGACGTGTTTCGCCATCACCACGCCGGGGCCCTTCTGGGCGGTTTTTGCCTTCTTCTCAGCCATGATGCGCTGCCTCCTTACGCGCTGCTCGACTGCCTATCGGTTCGGCCAGCGCCGCGGAGAGTGTGCCATCTGGGCCTCACTTGCGTCGCCGTGCGGCTGGGTCGGACGATCGGTTCCAGCACTGCCGACGCGACAAGGAGTATCCGAAGGTCGGGGTTCAGTCAACGTACCAACCGACAGACTTCGCGCACCGGACGGCTGCATGGTACAGGCAGCGCCGCATGCCAGCCCCAAGGCAACCCCAGGCGCCCCTGACCGGTGCGGCGGCCGATCGGATCATCCAGCGTTTCCCGTCCTTCTGTGACTTCGTCGACGACGCCCTCTTCCATCCGGGCTGGGGCTACTACAGCGGCGGCGGCGTCCGCTTCGGCGCCGGGGGGCACTTCGACACCTACCCGTTGGCCCTGTCGCCGCTGTTCGGTCGCATGGTCGCCGAGTACGCCTTCAAGCTCTGGCGCCGGCGCGGTACACCGGCCGCCTTCGAGATCTGCGAGCTCGGGGCCGGCAACGGTCAACTCTGCCTCGATACCGTGCTGTGGATTCACGAGCGCGCCCGCCATGAACGCCCCTGGCAGCGCTTCGCCGAGCACGCCCGCTACCGCATCGTGGAGCGCAGCACGGCGCTGGTCGAACGCCAGCGGCGCCTGCTCGGGCCGCTGGCCGGCACGGTGCGCTGGACGCGCGGAGACGCCGCCCAGCGCGCCCTGCGCGGCACCCCCTTCGGCCCGCTCGGCCTGGTGGTGGCCAACGAGGTGCTGGACTGCCTGCCGCATCACAAGGTGATCGCCCAGCCGGGCGCGGCCCCGGCGGTGGCCTTCGTGGTGCCGGAGGAGGGCGGCCGAGCGCTCAGCCGAGCCCGCCTGGCAGCCCGGCTGGCGACGTCGGTGCCGCCGCGTCTGCGCTACCGCGAGGTGCTGGTCTGCAGCGATCGCCTGCCGGCACTGCGCTCCTTCCTGCGCCGCCACTATCCGGAGCTCGACGACGTCCGGCGTCCCGCACCGCCGCTCTTCGTCTGCCCGCGCGCCGCCACGCTGCTGGGCAACGCGGCGCGGTTCTATGAGGCGGGCGAGGCGCTATGGGCCGACTACGGCGAGACACGCCCGTTTCATCTGCGTGCCGCGGAACCGCGCAAGGTGTTCGCCGGCCCGCCGCGCTCGGGCGCCAGCGTCTTCGATCGACCGGGTCGCGACGACATCACCTTCATGGTCGACTTCTCCCTCGCCGCCGCGGCGACCGCTGCCGCCGGCTGGCCGGTGGTATTCTACGGCCCGCAGGGCGAGCTGGCGCAGCGCAGCGGCGTCGCGCTCGACCGCGCGGCCGTCGACCTCATCGTCCGCCATCGCGCCCTGACCTGGATGCTGGCGGTCGCCGGCGTCGATCCCGAGAGCGAATGGCGCCGCGACGCGGTCGGGTGGTCGGGCGGCGCTCCGACCCGCCGGGTCTCGGTGCAGGGCTATGCGCAGCGGTCGGTGGACGAGTTCGTCGGCCGTCGCCGGACGACGTTCAAGGTGATGATCACCAGCCGCTGAGCCGATCCGCGGTCACGGCAGGATGCGGATCACCATCGATCCCGGCGGTCCGGGTCGACCGGTGTTGTCGCGTACGCGCACCGTCACCAGCGTCTCGCCGACGGGGAAGGAGAACGGCTCGGCGATGCCGGCGCAGAACTGCGCCGAGCTCTCTCCCTTGAAGAAGTGATACTCGCCGTCCGCGAACACCGTGCAGGCCTCGCCGCTGCCACCCCGGCCGCCCGGTTCGCCCCCACCGGTGACGAAGCGGCAGGCGAAGTCGTTGATCGCGTCTGAGATCGGTTGGGTTTCGTCGAAGCTGTCCGAGGCCGGGACGCCGCCGATGAACGGCAGCATGTCGTCGCACACCAGCGTGCTGCCGTCGCCGAGCGGTCGCGACACGATGATCTCCAGATCGGGCCGCACGACGGGGTCCCCCGGGTCGCTGCGGAACGCATTGAGCCCGACCGGCCGGTTGCTCGGGCCGCGCTTGGCCTCGACGACGATGGTGAACGAGTAGCCGAACGGCCGCTCGTAGATCGGATAGCCCGCGGGCGAGGTGCCAATCGGCGGATCGAGCTGGTCGTTCGGCCGCGCGACGCCGAGGAAGGTGATGTCGGCGCCGGGGCGCCGCGTCGCCGTTGGCGTGCGGGTGATGGTCGGCGTGGGCGTGATCGACGGCGTCAGGGTGATCGTCGGCGTGCGGGTGATGGTCGGCGTGCGCGACGGCGTGCGCGTGATCGTCCCCGTCCGCGTCGGACTGGCGGCAAGCGTCGGCGTCGCGGTGCGCGTCGGGCTGCCGGTGCGCGTCGGCGAGGCGGTCGGCGTGCGCGTCGCGGTCGCGCTCGGGGTGCGCGTGATCGTCGGCGACAGGGTCGCGGTGCGCGTGCGGGTGATCGTCGGCGTCGCCGTCGGCGGCCGCGTGCCGGTGATGGTCGCGGTGGGGGTGCTCGACGGGGTGCGCGTCAGGGTCGCCGGCACGGTGGCCGTCGGCGTCCGGGTCGCCGTGCGCGTCCCGGTCGTGGTGCGCGTCGCGGTGCGCGTCGGCGACAGGGTGCGCGTACCGGTCAGCGTCGGGCTGGGCGAGAGCGTGATGGTCGGCGTCGCCGTGCGCGTCGCCGTGGCCGGCAGCGTCCCGGTCACCGTGCGGGTATGGGTCGGCGACTGCGAAGCCGTCGGCGTGAGGCTCGCCGTGCGCGTCGCGGTGAAGGTGGCGCTGGCAATCGGCGTGCGGCTGGGCGTGCGCGTGTCGGTCGGCGTCGCGGTGCGCGTCGGCGTCGCTTCGCCGGTGCGGGTCGGCGTGCGCGTATGGGTGCGCGTGGCGGTGGCGGTCGGACTCGCCAGACCGGTGCGCGTCCGCGTTGCCGTGCTGCTCGGTGTGCGCGTCGGGGACCGCGTCAGGGTGAAGGTCGGCGTGCGCGTGCGCGTCGGCGTGGCCGCGCCGGTGATGGTGGCGGTCGGACTCGGTCCCAGCGTAAGGGTGGCGGTGCGCGACGGACTGGCGGTGGCGCTGGCGGTGCGACTGGCCGTGCGCGTCGCCGTGCTGGTGGGGGTCGCCACCACGGTCGAGGTGATCGTCGGCGTGATACTGCGCGTCGGGGTGTGGGTGCGCGTCGCCAGCACGCTCGCGGTGATCGTCGGCGTGGCGCTGCGCGTCGCGGTCTGGGTGCGCGTCGCTTCCAGCACGCTCGCGGTGGTCGTCGGCGTGGCGCTGCGCGTCGCGGTCCGGGTGCGCGTCGCTTCCAGCACGCTCGCGGTGGTCGTCGGCGTGGCGCTGCGCGTCGCGGTCC
>JBOHWA010000889.1:0-2073 GCA_050735855.1 Binatia bacterium | reverse complement strand
CGCCGGGGCCGGCCGGGCGCGCGGCAGGGCGGGCGGTGCAGCCGGCGAGCATCATCACGGTGGCGACCACCGCGATGACTGGGATCCGCATTCAGGAGGCTCCCCGGCGCATCCCCGAGCGCTGCAGGTCGTCGATCTTGCCGCGCAGGCGCTCGGTCTGCTCGGGCTCCGTGGCGCGGCCGAGCGCGTCGCGGTAGATGCGCAGCGCGTCGGCACTGCGGCCGGCCTTGCGGTAGGCGTCGCCGAGGTGCTCGGCGATGGTCGGATCGTCGGCGGCCAGCGCCACGGCGCGCTCGAGCTGCTCGATCGCCTGTTCGAAGTCGCCCTTCTGGTAGTACACCCAGCCGAGGCTGTCGACGTAGAAGCCGTCGTGCGGGCTGATGGCCAGGGCGCGGCGGACCAGCGCCTCGGCTTCGTCGAGGCGCACGCCCTGTTCGGCGTAGGTGTAGCCGAGGTAGTTGAGCGCCGGTGCGTTGTCGGGGTTGATCGCGATGACGCGCGTCATCGTCTCGATGCACTTGTCGCGCTGCTTGTTCTCGTCGTACAGCGCGCCGAGGGTGAACAGGTAGCGATCGTTGTCGGGATGCGCGGCGACCAGCTGCTCCATCAGCGCGATGGCTTCCGGCACGCGGTCCTGCTCGCGGAACAGCATCGCCTGGACGTCGATCAGCTCGGCGTCGTCCGGCTTCAGCTTGCGCGCCTGCTCGATCGTCGCGGTGGCCGTGTCGATGTCGCCGCGCTGTTGCAGCAGGTGGACGCTGAGGCGTTGCGCGTCGACGTACCACTCGTGGTCGGCGGGGATGCGCTGGTATTCCTCGACGGCGCGGCTGGCGTCGCCACTCTGCTCGTAGACCGAGGCCAGGTAGTAGCGCGCCCGGTGGTTGCTCGGATCGGCCGCCAGCACCAGGCTGAACTCGTTGGCGGCGCGGTCGTACTCGCCGGTCTCGAGCAGGATCAGGCCGATCTTGGTGCGCGTGTCCTGTTGGTCGACGTCGCCCTTCTCGAGCTCGCGGAACTGCACCAGCGCGTCGTCGAACTTGCGCTGCCGGGCGTAGAGGCCGCCGAGGCGCCGGCGAATCATCGCGCGGCGCGGGTTGGCCTTCAGCACCTGCTCGTAGAGATCGATCGCCTCTTCGGTGCGCTGGCTGCTCTCGTAGAGCAGGGCGAGGTCGATCAGCACCGGCTCCGAGTTCGGGTTGAGGCGCAGCGCCGCCTGGAACTCCTGCTCGGCGCGGGGGAAGTCCTGCGCGGCGGCGTAGACGCGGCCGAGGTAGTAGTGGCCGAGAAACGAGTTGGGATCCTGATCGATCAGGTACTGCATCGTCTCGGCGGCGCGATCGAAGTTGCCCTGCTTGGCGTAGAGGACGCCGAGCAGCAGGCGCGCCTGCTCCTGGCCGGGCTCGACGTCGAGGACGGCGTTGTACTCGCGCACGGCGTCGTCGTCGCGCCCCATGGTCGAGAGCACGTCGGCCAGCATCAGACGGCTCTCGGCATCGTTCGGATCGATGACCACCGCGGCCTGGCACTGCTCGAGCGCCTGCGCCAGCTTGCCCTGGCGCACGTACAGGCCGGCGAGGCGCTGGCGCAGCACGGCGGTGTGCGGATCAGCGGCGACGGCTTTTTCGAACGCGGCGGTGGCGGCGGCCTGGTCGCCGTCGTTGAGCGCCAGCGTCCCGATGAGGAACTGCGCCATCGCCTCGGACTCGGTCGAGGGCGTCGCGCTGCCGATCTCGGCCGCGCCGAGTTCCATCACGTCCGGCGGTGGCGGCGGACCCTTGGGGTGGCGCAGCGCACCACACCCCGCCAGAACGGCGGTCAGGGCGGCGGCGCAGGCGACACGATGAACGAGGGCGGGGGACATGGCGGAGAGAGACGGAAAGTACCATAGGTCCCCAACCCGGTCTATCGAGTGTCGGCACATCGACGTGCCGCAGTGGCCTTCGCCATGCGGCGCGCGTATGGTCGGCCGGGAGATATGGGTCCGGCCGTCCGACTGCCGCGCGGCCCGGCGGGGGTGCTCGCCGCCGCGCTGTTGCTACTCGCTACCGCCCCCAGGCCGGTGCGCGCCGGCCC
>JBOHWA010000888.1:0-1915 GCA_050735855.1 Binatia bacterium | reverse complement strand
GAGCGGGCGGGCCGCCCGCGCTCCCAGCGCGGAGTACCCTGGGCGCCGGCGCTGTCGGCCGACCTTACGACGCGCGCTTGCGGAACACCGCGTAGGCGCCGCACGCCAGCGACGCGTCGCCACGCTGCGCCGCGAGCTCTTCCGCTTCCAGGCGGGCGGCGAGCGCCGGCGCGGCGCGCTCGATGGCGGCGATGTCGACCGCCAGGGTGAGCGGGAAGAGGGCGCCGGAGACGCCCTTGTGGACCAGCTCGAAGCGCGCCTCGGCCAAGCCGAGGATCTCGTTCGAGCGCACGCCGCAGAACGGGCTGCGTTCGTTGAGCGGCGCGGGCTCGACCCGTTCGATGCGGCGAAACTCGGCCGGCACCTCGGCGAGCAGCGCGTTGATGCGCGCCAGGCGCGCCGGGGCGAACTGCATGCGGCGCTCGCCGACGTAGTCGCGCAGGGCGAACAGGCCGCCGGGGCGCAGCGCACGCGCCACCTGGTCGAAGAGGTGCTCGAGGTTGATGATGTGGTGCAGGCAGCCGCTCGACCAGATGACGTCGTAGGTGTTCGCCGGCAGCGCGGCGAAGTTGAGGTCGGTGCGGATGAAGCGGACCCGCCCGCTGCGGCGCTGCGTCCAGCCCAGCCCGAGCCCGGCGCGCACCTTGCGGATCACGCCCCGGCTGAGCTCGTAGATGTCGAGGGTCTGGCTGGAGCCACACTGTAGCCACTGGCGCTCGTGGCCGTCCTCGTCGCAGCCGAGCTGCGCGGCGTGTTCGAATGGTCCGCGCGCGATCAGATCGTCGAGCCAGCTGCGATCCGGATCGCCGGTGTAGGCGGCGTTGGTCTGCCGCTCGCCGCTGCGCAGCAGGGCGTGGATGCCGCCGCCGAAGTCGGCCCGCGCCCAGTAGTCGGCTTCGGCCTGCGCGCGGCTCGGGTAGACGACGTCGGTGGGCTGCACGACGAAGTTGCCGGCGGCTGCCGGTCGCGGCGCCGGCGTGGCGCGCGGCCGCCAGACGGTGAAGACGACGTCGGCCAGATCCGGCCGGCGGTAGGCGACGCGGTCGAGCCGGCGCAGCAGTCCGAGCGCGCGGCGCGCCGGCAGGCGGGCCAGCGCCGGTCCCCAGCCGGGGACCATCCAGCCGAGCGAGATGCCGAAGGCGTGGTCGAGCTCGAGGTGCGGCGCGCAGAGGCCCCGGAGGACCGGCAGGGTGCACTCGAAGGTGTGCTCGATCGGCACCGGCGAGTCCCAGAACAGGTGCCGATCGGCGGCGCTCAGGCCGAGCAGGCGGGCGGCGCCATACAGCCGGCGGCTCAGGCGGGCGCTGGCGCTGGCGTAGTTGACGAAGCTGATCACCAGGCGGCCGTCGGGCCTGAGCGTGCGGGTCATCTCGCGCACGCTCAGCTCCGGCTCGGCCAGGTGATCGATGGCCGAGTCGAGCAGCACGCGGTCGAAGGTCTGCGCCGGGAACGGCAGCGTCTCGGCGATGCCGCGCACCAGCGCGACGCGCGCGCCGTGCTCGGCGATGCGCTGGCGCGCCCGCTCCAGCATGGCCGGCGAGGGCTCGACCACGACGCTCTCCATGCCGCGCAGGCTGAGCTTGCACGAGTGGATCGCCTCCGCCGCCGCCACTTCGAGCACCCGGCCGGTGCCGCCGGCCGCCGTCACCTCGGTGGGCACGTCGGCAAGGCGCCGCATCAGGTAGGCGTTGTCGGGACCGTCGCGCCAGGTGTCGTGCAGGCGGTTGAAGTCCCAGTCGAGCTGGAGCTCGAGGGGCCGCTGCGGCGGGAGTGCGGAGGGCGGGGTGGTCACGGGAAGGTACCTATCTGCCGCACATGCGCAGGGGGATGCAACATCTTCCCGGGTCGCGGGTGAATGTGGGGCAACCTTCGGTAGTGGGTCGGTTGCTCTGGTCAGCCCCGCGGTGCGTCACGC